>DASXQN010000083.1:0-2525 GCA_036507155.1 Anaerolineales bacterium | reverse complement strand
GTCCTCGCATCCTCCGTTGATGAATCTTTCATCAAACAGTCCGATCTTGTCGAACACATCCCGTTCGATCAGCATGCAGGGCCCCAGCAGCCCAGGCCGGGTCGCCATCCGGCAAGCCGCCGTGAAGGCCGCGGCATAGCTGTCCAATTCGTAATCAAGCGGCCCTTCTCGCATGGCCGGGCTGACGATGCCGTGCCCGGATTCCTCCATGAAGCGCAGCAGCGCCGGCAGCCACCCCGACGTTACGATGATGTCATTGCTCAAGATCCCGATCACGTCCCCTTTACCGGCCTGGACACCCTGATTCCAGGCTTTGGCGCATCCGAGATTGCTCGCATTGCGAATGACCGTGACGCCGATGCCGTTCAAGTACTCCGGCGTGCCGTCGGTGGAGGCATTGTCCACGACGATGATCTCACCCGCTTTGTCAGGCAGGCGCAGGATGGACTCCAAACACTGCATGGTGTGCAGAAGTTGGTTGTACACGGGAATGACGAGACTGACGCGGGATAAAGGGATCATACCGACACCACAGAAGGGAGTACAGCCTCCCAAACTTCCTGGAGCGTGATAAGCCGCATGCAGTTTTGCTCCCCGCGAAAACAATCCGGATGGAAGCAGGCCCGACAATCCAGGCCCTTGTAGAACGTGCAGTGCCCGTCGCCCCAGGGTCTCCAGACAGCGGGGTCCGAGGGACCGAACAGGCCGATCACTGGCACGCCAAGCGCCGCCGCCATGTGCATGGGCCCGTTGTCGTTGCTGACCATCAGCGCAGCGCGCTCCAGCACCGCCGCCAGTGCCCGCAGGCCCGTTTTCCCTATGAGGCTGCGAAATGGCGTCTTCATGTCGTCAGCAATCCGACTTTCGAGGCTTCGCTCCTGCTCGCCGCCAAGAAACAGTGCCTGGGCCGGCGTCTCCTGTTGGATCAGATCAGCTAGCGCCGCGAACCGTTCGGCCGGCCAGGCCTTGAACCACCACCGCGCGCCCGGATGCAGGCACACGAACGGCCGCGCCCCGTCCACGCCCGCCTCTCGCAGCAGCCGATCCGCCTCTCGTCGCGCCTCGGGGGCAACAGCGAGGATCGGCGCGAGCGGCGGGCCCGCCAGCCCTAACGCCTCGATCGCTTTCAAGTGATAGTGCACGGTGTGCATCGCGGAGCGGTCGGCGGCCACAACTTGTGTATACAGAACGCCCCGCCAGCGGCCTTCGCTGTTGTAGCCAAGTCGCACCGGCGCGCTGGAGAGCCAACTCAGCAACGCGGACCGATCAGCATCGGTAAGGTCAATCACCAGATCAAACCGCCGTCGCCGAAGATCCTGGACGAAGCGCCACTGCCGGGCGAGGTTGCCCCGCTCCAGGACCAGCACCTCGTCGAGCGCCGGATGGTCCCGTACCACATCGTCTGTGCCGGGATTCACCAGCATGGCCAGGCGCGCCTTGGGAAAATTTTCACGCAGCCGGCTCAACACCGGCGTCGCCAGGAGCACGTCTCCAACGTACCGCAGCTTGATGACCAGAATCCGCTCAGGAGCCGGCACGAGCATCAAGGTCGGGCCACACTCTTGAGCCGCGCTAAATCTGCTTCCACCATCTCCCGGACCAGTTCCTTGAACGTGACGCCGTACTTCCAGCCCAGTTTCTTTCTGGCCTTGGAGGAGTCTCCTAGCAGCGTCTCCACTTCGGCGGGCCTCTGGAACTGGGGGTCCACAACCACGTGGTCGCGATAATCGAGGCCGAGATGCGCGAAGGCCAGTTCAGCAAACTCCCGTACGGAATGTTGTTCGCCGGTGGCGATGACGTAGTCTTCGGGCTCGTCCTGCTGCAGCATGAGCCACATGGCCCGCACGTACTCGCGCGCATGGCCCCAGTCTCGGCGCGCGTCTAAATTGCCCAGCCGGACCTCTTTTGCAAATCCCAGTTTGATCCGCGCGGCCTGGGATGTGATCTTGCGCGTGACGAACTCGAACCCCCGGCGCGGCGACTCGTGATTGTAGAGGATGCCGGACGAGGCCCTAATGCTATAAGCCTCCCGATAGTTGCGCGTCAAGTCGAAGCCGGCCACCTTGGAGATGCCGTAGGCGGAGCGCGGATGGAAGCGCGTCAACTCGTTCTGAGGCACCTCCGCTACCTTGCCGAACATCTCGCTTGAGGCGGCAAAGTAGAACCGGCAGTCCGGCGCGCAGTCGCGCAACGCCGCCAGCACGTGGTGCGTCCCGTTGATGTTCGCGTTGAGCGTGGAGAACTCATCCTCGAAGGAATAGGCGACGAAACTCTGGGCGGCCAGGTGGTAGCACTCATGCGGCTTGACCGCCTGGAACACCCGGTAGATGCTGGGCAGGCTCTCCAGGGACGCGGCATGCAGGTGGAGGCGGTCCTTCAGGTGGAGGATACGCCAGAGCCGGTGCTCCGGATCTTCGATCGCCACCCTCCGGACGACGCCGTGCACCTCATAGCCTTTATCCAGTAACAATTCAGCCAGGTACGATCCGTCCTGCCCAGTGATGCCGGTGATCAAGGCGGGCTTC
>DASXQN010000082.1:0-2649 GCA_036507155.1 Anaerolineales bacterium | reverse complement strand
AATTGTGGCGCAGCGGAACTACCTCTATGAAGCGTGACCTTATTTTCAGGAAACCCGTGATGAACGCCGCCGGCATGCTCGGTTTCGCGCCAGACCTCCGAGGTCTGGACGGGCTCGGTGCGTTCGTCACCAATCCGATCTCCCTGCGCCCGCGTCTGCCCGCCGTCCGACCCGCCCTGATCGAATACCCAGGCGGCTTCCTGCTGCATACCGGACTGCCTAACCCGGGTCTATCCGCGGTGCTCAAGCGACATAGCGCCCGCTGGTCCCGCGCGGACCTGCCCGTGATCGTCCATCTCATGGCCGACCGTCCAGAGGAAACCGCCCGGATGGTGCGCACGCTGGAGGGCGTGGAGGCTGTGCTCGCGGCCGAGCTCGGATTCGCACCGCTGCTGGCGGATGACATCCTGCTCGTCACGCTGGAGATGTGTCTCGGCGAATTGCCACTCATCTTCTGCCTGCCGCCCGATCAGGTCCTGCGGCTTGGCCCGCGCTTGGTTGAGGGCGGCGCAGCTGCGATCAGCCTGGCCGCGCCGCGCGGCACGCTGTTGCGCGCGGCCGACGGCGAGACAACTGAGGACAGCGAGCGCGTGAGCGGCCGGCTGTTCGGGCCATCGCTGTTTCCACAATCCCTCGATCTGGTTTGCGATGCAGTCCGGCTAAACCTGCCAGTGATCGGCGCGGGCGGCTTGTGGACGAAAGCTCAAACCCGCGCCATGCTTGACGCGGGGGCTTTGGCAGTGCAGGCCGATGCTGCGTTGTGGGGAATTGACTGGCCGTCCTAAGGAGCTAATCCTGCGCCGGCGTGCGCTGCCCGCTACTGCATTACATAGCCGGTCACTTCGATAAACTGCCGGCGCTCCGCAGGCGTCATCCGTTTGTACGCGAGGCGCACCGTATATCCCCCGGTAAATGTTCCATCGTCTTCGATGATCATCCAGTCGATAAGATCCTCTGCCGGCGCTTGCACGTACCGGCCGGGATGCTGGCCGAGGTCGAGGGTCAGCCCATCCAGCAGACTCACGGTGAATGTCCCGTCGTAGTAATCGACGAATTCGGTCCAGTGATATTCGAACAGACTGGAATCAGGTTCCTGGAAACGCATCCGCAGCCCGGCCCAACTCTGCGTGGGGCTGGGCGAGAAAAAAGCCGCGAAGAACTCATTCACTGAACCTTGCGCATGCTCCACGGCCCCCGTGAATTCCGGATCGGCGCCGGCCTCTTGCGGCGCGGCGCTGAGCGGATCGATATGGTTCTTCGTGCCACAGGCAGCGGCTAGAAGCATACAAACCGCGAGCGTCAGGTTGAGCCGGTGAATCTTTTCCATCTTATTTCTCCAGCCAGACAGTTACCGGGCCGTCATTATGGATCTCCACCAACATATTGGCGCCGAAGCGGCCGGATTGCGTCGGGACCTTGTGTCCTCGGAGCAATTCAATGAAGCGGTCCACCAGTGGCGCGGCGACCGCAGGCAGAGCCGCATCGATGAATGATGGCCGGCGTCCTTTGCGCGTGTCCGCATACAGCGTGAACTGCGATACCACGATGGCCTGGCCGTTCACATCGAGGATGGAGAGGTTGGTCTTGCCTTCCCGATCCTCGAAGATACGCAGGTTGGCGATCTTCTCGGCCAGGAATGCGGCTTGCGGCTCTCCGTCGCCATGACCGACGCCCAATAGGATCACCAGCCCGGGTCCGATCTCGGCGATGGATTCCCCGTCCACGGAAACCTTTGCCGAGCTTACCCGTTGCAATAATGCGCGCATGATTCAAGGTGATTAGGGATTGGGAATTAGGGATTAGTGATCAAGAAGTTCGACCTGGCGCCTAATCCCTAATTCCTAATTCCTGGTTCTTATGGAAGTTGCAACGCCTCGCGCACTTCGTGCATGGTCTGCTCGGCGATGACACGGGCGCGGCCGGCGCCATCATCGAGCACCTCTTTGACGTAGCCGGGGCGCGCGGCGAGTTCGGCACGCCGGGCACGGAACGGCTCGAGGTGTGCGTTGAGGTTCTTGGCGAAGAGCGTCTTGCAGTCCACGCAGCCGATGCCTGCCCGCCGGCATTCCACATCGACCATCTCGATATCGGCCCGGGGTGAAAAGATCTTGTGCATCGTAAAGACGTTGCACACATCCGGGTTGCCCGGATCGGAGCGCTTGACGCGCGCCGGGTCGGTGACCATTTCCAGGACGCGCGCCCTGGTCTCCTCCGGTGTCGCCGCCATCTCGATGTGATTGTTGAGACTCTTGCTCATCTTTTCCTTGCCGTCGATCCCGAGCACCTTGAGCACTTCGGTGTGCTTGACCTGCGGTTCGATCAGCGCCTTGGTGTTATAGCGATGATTGAAGGACCGCACGACCTCGCGGGCGAACTCAATGTGGGGCGCCTGGTCGATGCCGACCGGCACCACATCGGCCTTGTACAACACAATATCGGCCGTCATCAGCACCGGATACCCCACCAGCCCGTAGTTTACATTCTCCGGATGCTGGCGCACCATGTCTTTAAAGGTCGGCAGGTCAGTCAACTTGCCGAGCGGCGTCACCATCGAAAGGATCGTGTGCAGCTCCATGACTTGCGGGACATGCGACTGGATGAACAGGATCGACTCCTCGGGGCGGATGCCGGAAGCCAGCCAGTCCAGCG
>DASXQN010000081.1:0-1672 GCA_036507155.1 Anaerolineales bacterium | reverse complement strand
CAATGGCAGAAGAGAAGGACAGGCACGGAAAGGCAGCTTAGCCTGGGAGGCGAATAAAAAGCAAAGCAGTCGAGGAATCGCCACTATTTCGCTATTCTTCGGTCCGACGCCACTTTGCCGATCAACAGTGCGCCGGCCGTGCGGCTGCGGGCCCGTGGTCCAGGGGTTCACGGTAATCGCGCTGGAAACATTTGCCATTCTTCGCCCTGACGCCGCACAGCAAGCTGATACGAGCCTGAAGGCAAATCGCGAATGTCGAGCGCAGTCCGCACCGTAGTTATGTAGTTGCGAATTTCGGCAGTGCCAGTGGCGTTCGCGCGTGAACGCAAATCAGAATCCAGAAGCTGCACTTCGTAAGCCCCCGGCTCGGATCCGACCGGCAGGAGGATTGTCAGGTCGAGCCGCCCACGCGGCAAATCGAGAACCGGCTGTTTTCCGGCGCCGCTCTCGCTTCGTGCTACCGAGTACTTCCGCAGGTCAAGTTGAGTCTGAAGTTCGGCAACCTGTATCGCGGGCCGTGCAGTTTCAGGTCCGGGGCGGGCTCGCTTTGACGAGATGGTGTACCAGGTGCCGACGGTGACTATGACAACCGCCGCGGCGGCGGCGAACCACACTCGGGAGTTCCGTCGTTTTCGACTTGGACCGACAGCATTAGCCTGTTGAAGGGAGCGAAACTCCCTGTAGCAGGGCGAACAGTTGACGATGTGTTCGTAACCCGGATCGCCGATTGGCCGTTCGCGTTTTGCGAGCGCTACCAGTACGTCATGAGGCGGGCATCCTACCCGTTCGGGATTTGGATTGGCGGATCCCAGAACCTTGTCGATGTCATCTTCTGACCTGAAGCCGGAGCGATCCGGTTGCTGGGGTGGTGTGGTCATCGCGTCTCTCGACGTTCGTTTCGTCCCGCGACGGTTCACGCCTCACGTTGCGGTCTGCGTCGCCCAAGCGCTTGTGAGCGCCGCCCCCATTCTGTTGAACGCGCAGAAGTGTTCGAATCTTATGCTTCGCCCGAGAAAAAAGTGCATCGACGGCGCCGACGGACGTGCCGCGGAACTGTGCGATCTCTTCGCTTGAGAAGCCAGCCTTTTTCCAGCCCAGGACGAGACGCTCCTGAGCGGACAAATGCGCCTGCACTTCATGGACGAGAATTGCGAGCTCGATCTGGTCAGCCGTGCTCGTCTCGGCGGGCAGTTCGGCCAGCGCAGTTTCGCTCTCATCCGAACTGAGGGTGTGCTGTGCCAGCTTGCCGGAGCCACGGCGAACGCATGATGTTGCGACATTCCGCAATGTCACCCAGGCGTAGCCGTGGAGGCTTTCGATAGCACCGATCTGCTGTTCGCGATTGGCAATCCTCCGCCCTGCTTGCTCGAGAACCTCAGTCAGATCATGCTCGTCGCGAAGCATCGGAAAGTGCTTCCGGAATCGCGGGACGAGGCGTGTCAAGGCGCTCTCGATGCGCGCGTTCAGCGGGTGTCCATTCTCGTCGAGCAGCCTGAGATCTCGCAGGCGCTCCATAAATCCCCCCGGGTATTGAAGCGGCTGGCACGCTGGGGCGGCGCCGCAAAGTATACGACCATCCGACCCGGTCGTAGCATCAGCGTAAGTTTTTTCTGGTTGTCAGCGTTCTACTAAGTACAGGGCGCTCCTCGCGAGCGCCTGGTCTGATTCCGAG
>DASXQN010000080.1:0-10998 GCA_036507155.1 Anaerolineales bacterium | reverse complement strand
AAAAGAAGCATCACACAACTTCACAGCGCGTTCCGCGATCACATCCAGCACGGGTTGAATATCGGTTGGCGAGCTGGCGATCACGCGCAGGATTTCGCCGGTGGCCGTCTGCTGTTCGAGCGTTTCGGTGATCTCGTTGTTGCGTTTCTTAAGTTCATTGAACAAGCGCACGTTCTCGATGGCGATGACTGCCTGATCTGCAAAAATCCTCAGCAAGTTGATTTGTTTATCGCTAAACGGACCGGCCTGGTGGCGCGCGGCTCCGATGGCGCCGATCGCACGGCCCTCGCGTAGCAAGGGCACAAACAAGGCGCTTCGCCAGCCCTGCGCCTTCGCGATATCCCGCGCAATTTGCGGGGCATCCGGATCTGATTGAATATCGACGACCTGAACGATCGCCTGATCGAGTATGGTGCGCGCCGAATAACCTCCAGTGCGATCCAGCGGGCGCGGGTAGCCGTGCTGGATGACCTGCATAGCCTCCTCATTAAAGCCGCGCACCGCTGTCATTTTGAGCATCTCGCCATCCGTCAAATAAACTGCGCTGATCGTGGCATCGCAAAGCCTGAGGGTATGTTCCGAGATCACATTAAGCACCGGCTCAATATCCGTCGGGGAGCTGGCAATGACCCGCAAAATGTCGCTGGTGGCGGTCTCTTGTTCGAGGGAGTCGGTGATTTCCTCATTGCGTTTCTGGACTTCGTCGAACAGACGGGCATTTTCGAGCGCCACGCTCATCGAGTTGGCGAGAGTTTGGAGCAGGCGCACATCGGATTCGCTAAAGGCATTCTCCCGGTCCATATTTTGCAGGCTGATCAAGCCGCTCACCACCTTACCGGCGATCAATGGTACCCATACGGCCGACTTGGCCCAATCGGTATCGCCCGGGATGAGATAGAGACCAAATTCAGGTCCACGACGTTCCAGGTTATCGTTGATCAGTACCACCTGTCGCTCGGCGATCATCTGGCGAGCCATCCCTGAGAACGGCTTGGGATCCGGATACGATCGCTTGTTTTTTTCGATGACGTAATTGTAATGTTGCAATTGAGTGCTGTGGTCATAGCTGTTGATGATGACAGCCTGCGCACCGAATATTTCGCGGATCTTATCGCCGACCAAATCATAAATGGCTTGCATGTCCAGCCTGGAGGCAAGCCCTGCCTCCACGCTGCTAATGATGGCAAGTTCGGCGGCGCGCTGAGAAAGCTCTTGCTCAATGGAAATTGACCTGGGCGCGATCGATTCTTGAATATATCCCTTGGAAGTCGGCTTGCGCGCCGCGTTAAATACTTCCTTTGCCAGCTTCACTTTGGATGAATTGACTGATGGCTTATTGATGCTCACCCCTTTGTCCCCCGGCAAAACCTTCTTAACCGACTTGTTTACGGGAGATGTCTTCTTGGCCATGCCCAAGCTCCTCTATCCTCTGGTTTGGACCAGATGAGTTTACAATTAAGAAGGAGAATGGTCAATGGATGGGCCGGACTCACGGGAGGGTCTTGTGGTGATCAAAAAGCTCGGGCATTGGAGGCTGATAATTAAGAGCGCGCCCAAAGGGCGCGCTCTTAATTATCAGCAAGTACAAATGAAACACCACCGCTCTATTTGACGGTTTAGAAGGATGCGATGGCTGTTCTTAAGTCATCATAGATTTCTATATACATGTCGAAGCCGCTGGTCTTAAAAACCATTTTGGTTTCTTTGGATAGATTCGCCAATTTCAAATGAGGGGACTTATAAGTACCCGCGCGTATTCCCTTCTTCAACTCCTCTTCGCTCAGGTTGGAATCTGGGTGGATGGCGCTTAGTTCCTTGTAGACATGATTCAATGCGCGCAAGCCCGCACTGCTGACGAAGGGCGCGTGAGCCAAATTGACAAGGATGTAGCGCGCGCCGCCTCTGATCAACTCATCGGCATTCGCCTGGAATAAGTCATAGGTTGCGGAGTCGAGGTTGCCATCAACGTGCATGACGGTAATTGGAACGCGTCCACTTTCAGTTGAGACCTGGATCTCCATCGGATCCTCCTTCTTTGGGGCGCTTTGGCGCAATCTCAAAAATGTTGCCCTGCGCCACGCAAGGGTCCCGGCACACCACATCGAGCTGATACTTCAGTCGCCGTGCGGCCCAGGGGTGACACAAAAGGGATACTCGAGATAAGTTGTGGGCACATTATACATTGCCGCCGGTGAGATTGCAAAAAAATCTAAGTTTGGAGAGGGCCCCGGGAAACTAGTGGAAAATCGCAAGATCATAGCGAGTCTAATATGCTGGGCTGGGCGCCGGCCATTCCAAGATGGGCGCGGTGCTTCTCGGAGGTTTCGCGCGCACCCCGCGCCCTCGCGGTTAAAGCCGTCTAAATCTCAGACATGTCCGGATCCGGATCGCGGTTGGAATTGCAGTTCGGGCTATCCCCCGGGCGGCCATCCCCTGGTCCCCGGCGATAAGCGGCTTATGCAGTGGAGGCTGGACCGGGTCGGTGTGGCCGTTGGCGTCCATGTGCGGCTGGCGGCGGGAGCTGGCGTGGGTGTCGCGGCAGTTCTGCGCTCAAACTGCTTTCGCTGGCGGGGCCGCTGCCATGAGGAGCGCGATCAGCAGAGCAATCAGCCGCTTTTGCACGTTGACGATCCTTTTCGATCATTGTAAAGCGCAGTAGAGAAAAGTCAATCAATGGAAAGTGTGCGGCCCGGGCAATTTGCCGCAGTTGTGGGCTGCCCGCCGGTGGTATGATAGGAAACCCCGCGAGTATTTGGAAGAGATCAAGTGGTTTCAATATCGAGGTGTCCATGTTTGGCTTATTCAAGCGCCGCGAAGAAGTATTCCACAAATTGATCCAGGAGCAGGCCTCGATCACACACGAGGGCTTGAAATTGCTGGTCAAGTATCTCGAAACACAGGACCCCGAGATCGCGGAACAGTTGGCCCTCAAGGAAAAGGAAGCTGACGAGGTGCGGCGCATCCTGATCGAGGAACTAAACCGCACCTTTGTCACGCCCTTCGACCGTGAGGACATCTTCGCGCTCTCGCGCTCCATCGACGATGTGATCGACTACGCCGATAGCACCGTGAGTGAGATGGTGATACTCAAGGTTAAGCCGACGCCGTTCATGTTGCGCATCGCATCGCTGCTGAAGGAGGCGGCTTATGAGATCTATCAGGCGGTCATGCGGCTCCAAAAACATCCCGGTGTGGCAACCGACCACGCTCAGCGCGCCAAGGCGTTGGAGAACCGCGTCGAGGGCGTTTATCGCGAAGCCATTGCCGACCTGTTCAGCGGCCCCGAAGACCTGCACCACGTCGTCGAAATGCTCAAGATGCGCGAGGTCTACCGCCATCTTTCCAACGCCGCCGACCGGGGGGACGAGGCAGCCAACGTGATCGCCGACATCGTGGTTAAGAAGACGTAGCGCAGCCGATGCCGCAGGGACTGATCATCGTCATCGGCCTGGCGCTGAGCTTCGCGCTTCTGAACGGCATCCATGACGCCAGCAATGTCGTCGCGACGATGATTTCCTCGCGAGCCTTCAGCCCGCGCGCCGCCCTGAGCTTGACCGCCGTGACGGCCTTCGCGGGTCCGTTCTTCTTCGGAGTGGCGGTCGCACAGACCATTGGCGATCAGGTCGTGCAGTCGAAAGCGCTCAACTTGGAGGTCGTTGCCGCGTGCCTGATGGGCGCGATCCTGTGGAGTTTGATCACGTGGTTCTTCGGCATTCCGAGCAGTTCGTCTCATGCGTTGATCGGTGGTTTGATCGGCGCGGTGCTCGCGGGCGCCGGGATACAGGCGCTCAAGCTGGACGGTTTGGTAGTGGTATTGGTCGCCCTGTTCACATCGCCCTTGCTGGGCTTCGTCGGAGGATTCTTGATCACGCGCCTGATCTATTTTTTGGTCAGCGCTGCTTCCCCGCGGATCAACGCGTGGTTCAAACGCGGCCAGATGCTGACAGCCCTGGCGCTGGCGTTCAGCCACGGGACGAACGACGCGTCGAAGACGATGGGCATGATCACGCTCAGCCTGGTAATCGGCGGATCGCTTGGCGCGTTTCGCGTCCCTCTGTGGGTGATCGCGGCGAGCGCGGGTGCGTTTGCGGTGGGAATCAGCTTCGGAGGCTGGCGTATGATCCGCACGCTGGGCGGCGGAATATATAGGATCAGGCCCCTCCACGGCTTCGCGACGCAATTGACTGCATCGATCGTCATTCTCGGCGCATCTTTGTTCGGGTTGCCGATCAGCACCACGCAGATCGTCAGCTCCGCAATCGTTGGCGTAGGCTCCTCAGAGAGCTTCGCGAAAGTCCGCTGGAGCGTGGTCGGCGACATCATGACCGCCTGGTTGATCACGATTCCATGCAGCGCTGCGCTGGCCGCCGCGGTCCTTTGGCTGCTTACAAGCACCACTGGCCTACCGTGACAAACTCCTTGTCCTTCGCAGCGCTCCTCACTATAATCAGTCGGAACGGAAAGGTACATTGAGATGATGTCGAAATCAGTTCGCCTTATTCTGGCGATAGTGGTCCTATGCGTCTCGCTTAGCTTGCTCGCCTGGGGCTTGTGGCCGACCGCGCATGAGGCGCGCACCGTCCGCATCCAACCCGCCGAGCTGATCCTGCCCACACCAGTCCAATAATCGATGATGCAACCGCGTCGCTCCCTCTTTATCGTGCCTGCATTGCTCGTGCTCATCTCCGCCGCTTGCCTGTGTGGCGCGCCTTCGCAAGGACTCGAGGGGGCTGGTGCTCCGCCAGCGGCAGAAGCTCCATCCGGCGGCGAGGTGCAGGGCACCGCGACCGCCTCCGTCGCGTTTAGCTTCGTCGGCGCAACGCCGCAGCCGGCGATCCTCGAGCAGCGGCGGCTGACGCTTGATTTTCCGCCCATAATCCGGGTCGGCGATTCGGAGGTGATCCGGCTGACGCTCGAGGTCGACGACCAGGGCAACGTCACGCCGACCGCCTCAGTGGAGGGCAACACCGTTACGGGGGAAATCATCTCGATCCCGAATCTGTACGATACGCACAATGTCATCGCGGAGGCTCGCTTCGACCTGGCCGGCGTCGAGGTTCGCCCGCCGGATCTGATCAGCGAGGCGCTGCTCCCGGGTGAGTCTGTGACGTTCTTCTGGTCGGTGCATCCGGAGTCCAGCGGGACGTATCGCGGCACGATCTGGCTGCATCTGCGATTCGTGGACAAGGTCAGCGGGGCGGAAAGCCGAAGAACGGTATCAGCCCAGGTGGTCGAGATCGAGGCGGCGAGTTTCCTCGGTCTGTCGGGCGGACTGGCGCGCACCACCGGCGCGGTCGGATCGCTGGTCGGTGGCGTGCTGGGTATTCCTTTTATTGACGATATCCTCAAATTTCTATTGCGGCGCCGCAAGAAGTAGGCCGATGCGTCGTCCCCGCGCCGCGCAACTTCGAGCCGCAGGCTGCCTGGACTAGTATGATACAATTCGCGGGCTTACGGCCAAATAGATGAGGAGCTTCGATGCAGAATGAGTGGCTTTACATCGGATTATTCATCATCGTCGGGATGATCATCCCGACGGCGGCCATCGGCGTGTCGTGGCTGCTAGCGCCCAAGAAGCCGAATTCGATCAAGTCCTCCACGTACGAGTGCGGAATGGAAACCGTCGGCCCGAACTGGGTGCAGTTCAAGGCACAGTACTACATTTATGCGCTGGTCTTTCTCGTATTCGATGTTGAGACGGTATTCCTGTTTCCATGGGCAGTTTCACTCGGCAGGCTCTCGCTCTTCGCCGTCGTCGAAGGTATCGTCTTTATCCTGATCTTGATCGCGGGTTTGGCGTACACCTGGCGCAAAGGCATGCTCGAATGGGCATGAGCCCGTTGCACCGCACCAAGCAGGCTGATAGGAGAACGATTATCCTCATCAGCCTTTTGTTTGTCTGCGACAGGAACCGCGCATGAACCTGTGGAACGATCCAGTACACGTCATTGCCGATTGGTTGGGCGGACTGCTTGGCGGGCTCGGCATGCCGCCGGCCGTGGCCACGGTCTTGCTCGCGCTGCTCGGCATCGTGATCCTGGCCAGCGCGCTGATGGTGCTGGATATCTTTCTCGTTTGGGTCGAACGCAAGGTGGTGGCGCGCTTTCAGGACCGGCTTGGCCCGAATCGCGTCGGACCGTACGGTCTGATCCAGCCGTTCGCGGACATCATCAAACTGATCATCAAAGAAGACATTACGCCCGACGGCGCGGACAAGCCGGTGTTCAATCTGGCGCCGCTGCTCTCCCTGATGTCCGTTCTCATTCTCTGGGCCATCATTCCCCTGGCGCCGCTGGTGCTCGGTGTTGACCTTAACGTCAGCCTGCTCTACTTGGTCGCGGCGGGCGCGATCGGCACGCTCTCCATTATCATGGCCGGCTGGGCCTCCAATAACAAGTATGCGCTGATCGGCGCTTACCGGCAGGTTGCCGTGCTGGTGTCATTCGAGATTCCGATGATCACAACGCTGCTAATCCCGACCGTGTTGTCGGGCAGCATGGGCCTCAAAGCCATCACCGAGAGTCAGGGCATCTGGTACGTCGTCTTATCCCCACTGGGCGCGTTCATTTTTCTCACGGCAGCCATCGCGGAACTCGGACGGACGCCGTTCGACATGAACGAAGCCGAATCTGAGATCGTGGCGGGATTTCACATCGAATACACGGGGATGAAGTTTGGGCTGTTCTACGCCGGCGAACTTCTGCATGCCTTCACCTTCGGCGGTTTCCTGGCGATCCTTTTCTTTGGCGGATATCGCCTCTTCGGGTTGGAAAATCTCGGGCCGGCGGTGGCGGCAGCGATCCTGCTGGCCAAGGCCATGATCGGCTATTGGGTGATCATGTGGATCAAGTACACGCTAATGCGGATCCGCATCGATCACATGCTGACCTTCAATTGGAAATTCCTGACGCCGCTGGCGTTCACGCTTCTTATGGTTACAGCGCTTGTCAACGCGCTGCTACGTGACAGCGGCACGGGTGTGTACGTCGCCGGCATGTTTTTCTCGAACGTGCTGCTGGGTTGGATCGCTCTCGAGATCGCGCGCCGGCACGCCCGCAGCGCGCGCGACAAACATGAGCGTACCGGTCCAGTGCTTGAGACCGTCCGCCGGCAGGCTTAGGGCGCCACTCGGTCGGCGAGACTAGCAAATGACGATCGCGCAAATCATCTTCCTGATCGTGGCCGCGGGCACACTGGCTTCGGCGGTCATCGTCGTGACTACGCCAAACCTGGTGCATGCAGCGCTGTGGCTCGTCTCCACGTTATTCGGCGTCGCCGTGGTCTTTGCTTTGCTGAATGCCGGTTTTCTGGCGGTGGTGCAGGTGGTCGTGTACATCGGCGCCATCGCGATCCTGTTCATTTTTGCGGTCATGTTGACGCGGCGTGAGCAGCGCGACTTCGGCCAGCAGATGAACCGGTTTTGGTGGCTGGGTGCCCTGGTCGCGGTCGCGACGTTCGCAGGGCTGGCTGCGATGTTGCAAAGTTGGTCGGGTCTCTCGGGGGCCGCCGCTGCAGACCTGCCTATCGGTTTCGATTCGGTCGGCGCCCTCGGCGATGCGCTAATCTCACCTCAGGCATTCGTGCTGCCGTTCGAGGTCGCTTCGGTCTTGCTGCTGGCCGCACTTGTCGGAGCGGTATATGTTGCCTTCAATCGGAAGTAGGAGTCCTGCATGATTCCCCTCTCCTGGTACCTCATGCTGGCGGCCGGTCTCTTCAGCATCGGTTTGTTCGGTGTTCTGGTGCGCCGGAATGCGATCGCGATCCTGCTCGGGATCGAGCTGATGCTGAACGCGGTCAACGTGAACCTGGCGGCGTTCTGGCGCTATGGTGATGTGAAGAACATGGCCGGGCAGGTATTTGCCATCATTGTGTTCGCGGTGGCTGCAGCGGAAGTGGCGGTCGGCTTGGCGCTCGTGATCTCTGTTTATCGGCGCCGGAACACCGTGGCGGCCGACGAATTGGATATGTTGAAGTGGTAGGTGTTTCGATGTCTGAACGTCGAAACGTTTTGTCGTTCTCGAGGCAGAATGCCGGCTGAATTAATTATCTGGCTCATTCCGATCCCGCCGCTACTGGCGTTTTTCATAATCGTGCTATTCACGAACAGAAATAAGGCGCTCAGTCATGGTATTGCCATAACTGCGGCATTGCTCTCATGGCTCGGTGCAATGAGGGTGTTTCAGCTTGCGCTAAGCGCAGAACAGCTGGGCCTAAATCCATTTGCGTCTTCCTATCCCTGGTTGCCTACTGGCGATACCTGGCTGAGCATCGGCGTGCTGGTCGATCCGCTCTCCGCCGTGACCCTGTTCTTCGTCGCGTGGACCGTGCTGATGATCTTCATCTACAGCGTCGGTTATCACAATTTCGGGAAGCCGGCGGGCGAGCATGACCGGCCAGGGCTGCCGCCGCGTGGAGCTGCCGAGCACGGCCACACCGGGCCCTCGATCGAACCGTTGTACTCGCGCTTCTTTGCTTTCATTGGGCTTTTTGCCTTTGGGATGTATACGCTGGTTGTCTCCGATAATCTGCTGACACTGTTCGTCGGCTGGGAGATCATGGGGCTGTGCTCTTATCTCCTGATCGGTTTCTGGTACGCGAAAGAATCGGCGCGGGATGCAGCGATCAAGGCCTTTATGATCACACGCATCGGCGACGTGTTCATGCTGCTGGGCATCGTTTATCTCTATTCGGCAACGGGCACACTTTCGTTCCGAGAAATATTCACCGAGCAGATCCTGCACACGCTTGCGACCGTCCCGTCCGGCGTACTTGGGCTTTCTGCGGCAGGCTTGATCGGCCTGCTGCTGTTCATCGGCACGATCGGGAAGTCCGCGCAATTTCCACTGCACGTCTGGCTGCCAGACGCAATGGAGGGGCCGACACCTGTAAGTGCCATGATCCACGCGGCCACCATGGTCTCTGCGGGCGTGTACATGGTTATACGGATGTTTCCGCTCATCAGCCTGGATCCGCATACCCTGACGATCATGGCTACCATCGGCGCCTTCACGGCGCTGTTCGCGGCCACGATCGCGGTGGCGCAAAACGACATCAAGCGCGTGCTGGCCTACTCCACCATCTCGCAGTTGGGTTACATGATGGCCGCGCTCGGGTTGGGCGCGTATGTTGCCGCGGCGTTCCATCTCGTAACCCATGCGTTTTTCAAGGCGCTCTTATTCCTCGGCTCCGGTTCCGTTATCCATGGCGTAGAGCACGGCGCCCTCGAGACGAACGATCACGCAGATCCGCAGGATATGTTCAACATGGGCGGTCTGCGCAGCCGCATGCCGATCACATTTTGGACATTTCTCATCGGCGGCCTCGCGCTTTCCGGTTTTCCCGTGCTGACCGCCGGGTTCTGGTCCAAGGATGAGATCCTCGCCGAAGCGTTCGGCCGCGGCCAGTTGGCTGTCTTCATCACGCTCACCAGCGCTGCCTTACTCACGGCGTTTTACACGATGCGGCAGATCACCTTGACCTTCCTCGGCGAGCCGCGCAGCCGTGCAGCCGAGCACGCTTCGGAGAACGGCTGGACGATGACCGCGCCGCTGGTGGTGCTCGCCGTCTTCGCGATCAGCGCCGGCTGGGTCGGCATCCCGCACGACTTCCTCGGCCTCACCCTGCGGCGAGGCTGGTTCCACGAGTTCGTGGGATCCACCCTTGCACAACCTGAAGAGGCTGTGGCGTTCAACGTCGTTCCGCTGCTGGCCTCGGTGGCGGCTTCGCTCCTCGGATTGCTGCTGGGTTGGCTTGCCTATCGCAACGTCAAGACCGCGGCGGAGGACAGATTTCAGATTCCGCTGCTCAAGAATAAATACTACGTAGATGAAGCCTACGATTTCCTCTTTGTGCGACCCGCAGTCTGGTTTGCCGAGATCTTCGTCTCGCTGTGGATGGACCGCGGTTTGATCGACGGTGTTCTGCACGGCATAGCCCGTGCAACCGCCGCCATCGGTTCGGCGGTTCGGCGCTACTTCGATCTGCTCATCATCAACCGGTTGATCGGCGACGGCACCGCGTTCGTGACGAAGTCGGCCGGCCGCGGCTTGCGTCCGATCCAATCGGGCCGTGTGCAACAGTACCTGATCCTCGGCCTGTTCGTGTTCTTTTTGATCGGCGGACTTCTTTACTATTTTCTGACCATGGCTTGATCGCGATCATCATGGACTTCATCCAGACTCATCTGCTCTCCCTTATTTTGGTCATGCCGGCCGGCGCTGCAGTGTTGCTGCTTCTTCTGCCGAGCAACAATGTAAGGCTTCTCCGCTGGTTCGCGTTGGGAGCCAGCCTGATCCCGCTACTTCTTTCAATAACACTTTGGACTCGCTTCGCGCCTGACCAGGCCGGCTTCCAATTCGAAGAAAACTATATCTGGTATGCAGCCATCCACTCGTCGCTGCACCTGGGAGTGGACGGCCTCTCGATCACGATGGTCCTGCTCACCACGCTGCTCACCCCGTTGGCTATCCTGGCGTCCTTCGGCGTCGATGACCGCGTCAAGCCGTACATGATGTTGTTCCTTTTTCTCGAGACCGGCATGCTCGGCGTCTTCCTGGCGCTCGATTTGCTGATCTTCTTCGTCTTCTGGGAGATCGGCTTGATCCCGATGTACTTTCTGATCAACCAGTGGGGTAGTGCGAACAGGGACTACGCCTCGCTCAAATTCATGATCTATACGATGGGCGGTTCGCTCGGATTGCTGCTCGGGATCCAACTACTCGGCGTTCTGTTCGGGACCTTTGACCTGCCCGCGCTCTACGCGCGTTGGCCCACGCTGCAAGGGACTCTGCTGGGGCTCCCCGTTGAATCGGTTAAGGGCATCGCCTTCTGGGCTTTCGTGATCGCTTTCGCGGTCAAAGTCCCTGTGTGGCCGTTCCATACCTGGCTCCCCGATGCGCATACCGAAGCGCCGACCGCGGGCTCGATGATCCTCGCCGGCGTCATGCTCAAGCTGGGCGCGTACGGTTTTCTGAGGCTGGTCCTGCCGCTTTACCCGGA
>DASXQN010000079.1:0-7070 GCA_036507155.1 Anaerolineales bacterium | reverse complement strand
CTCGATGCGCGACATATCCAGCAGGTTGCCGACCAGGCGGTTGAGGTGATCGGATTCGTCATCCACCGCTTCGAGCAGATCGGCCCGCGCGGATGACTCCCACGGGACCTCGCCGCCGCGCAGGCTGGTAATGGCGGCCTTGATTGTCGCCAACGGCGTCCGCAGTTCGTGGGACACCGAGGACAGCAGGGCGGATTTCAATCGATCGCTTTCTTCAAGGATGCTGGCATGCGCTTCCGCATGCGCCAGCCACGCCCGTTCGATGGACATGGCGCCCTGGCTGGCGAATGTCTTCAGCAATCGCTCCTCCGACGGTTGGATCGCCGGCCGGGACCTCCACAGCCGGATCTCGCCGAGTGTGCCGCGCGCCGTTTGCAGGGGCACTGTCCAATCGGGTGCGCGAGACGGCGCGCTGCCGTCCGCCGGCCGATCAAGCTCGAGCGGCGCGTGATCCGCGCGTCCGAGGATGCGCAGCTCGAGGCGTTCGGCCCGGAACGTCTGCATAGCCTGGTCCGCGAGCATGGCGCCGATCGAGCGCTCATCCTGCAGGCCCGCCAGCGCGGTGCTCAATTCATACAGGCGCGTGGCTTCGCGTTCGCGCGCGTTGGCGGCGGCGCGGCCCGCCTGCGCGCGTCCCACGAGCTGGCTGATGGCTACAGCCACGATCAGAAAAACGACCAGCACGATCAGGTCGCCCGTCTGGTGAACGGCGAGCGTGTAGTAGGGCCGGATGAAGAAAAAGTTGAATGCCAGGAACGCGGCCACGGCGGCCAGGATCGCGGGACCGAGGCCCCACAGCGCGGTGATCAGGCCGACGGGCAACAGGTATAGCAGCGCGATCACCGGCGTGTCCAGGGCGTCGCGCAAGAAATACAAAACGCCCGTGGTGACGCCCATGGCGAGCACAGCCAGCATATGTTGGAGAAAAGATCGCAGAGGCGGGACAGGCAGTTGCATGGGGCAAGAATCAGTAATTCATTATACTTCCGGCCTTAACAAAAATGACTGCATGTGCATACAGTCAGCTTGTGCCCCCACGGAGATTCGGATCATCCTCTGCCAGGGGGCTCCGGTCTTAATTAAGAAAAACGCCACCGCGATGGTGGCTGATTTCTGTGCCCCCACGGTGGTTCAGTACGAAGCGCTACACTTTTCCCTCGCCGGCGGCCGCTAAGAAGCAGGATTGAAAAGAGCCGCAGCAGACGGGCCGCGGCTCAGGTCTTATGTGCCAAGGTTGCTCCTCTTCTTGGTTGGTAGTTACCTACTTCCCGTCAGACCGGTTGTACGGCGACTGGTTCGTCGGCTTGAGCGAGATATCTTCCTCGCTAGCCTTCGAATAGACTGCGTCAGGCGTACGTTGGAGCTTTAGAGCGATCACGCGGGTAGGCGTGTTTTGCTCGGCGAGCTTTTCCAGTTGCTTGACTTCAGTCTTCGTCCAGGGCGTGCCGGACTTTGCAGTTGACTTTGCCATCGTGGTAACCTCCTTTCCGTCTGAAGATGCGGGCGCCACCGTTCTTTCCTTGGCAGGCTAACCCTATTCCAGATTTTACCACAAACCTAGAACGAGCGTTCTACGTCAAGGGCGAACCGGGAAACTATTGGAGCTTCAATATTTTAAGGAAAGCGTAGGGCGTGCAAATCTCCCCACTGCTGTATTATTATATGTACAACTAAATGGCCGCGGCGGGATTCGAACCCGCATACTACCTTTACGGGAGGGGCGCTCTATCCATTGAGCTACGCGGCTCTGGTCGACCTGAGAGAGGCCGTTTCCCCGGCCTCTCACTCTTTAATGCTATCATTAATCAAGTGCATAGTTCAATGGCTTGGAGCATCTCTTAAGGCTTAAAACATCCAGGCAAACGGCGGATGGCCAGGTTCTGTGAAATGTGCAAGCCGTCGCTGAAATCTATAGATTACCTGGCAGAACATGATTAGCCGTAAGGATGATGTTTAGCCACTAGTAAGAGGAGGCGGAGGATATATATGGAATTGCTTACGATACTTGCGGCAGATTATGCCAACATCGCAGAGGGCGGCAAGCTTAACGTGATGGGTGTTTTTCGCAACATCTACGCCGCCAGGTTTCCTGCAACCCACCCGTCTATGGCTCTGATCGTGAAGCTGGGCGCGGAATTGGGCGAGTATGGGGATGAGAGAAACTTAACGATTAGATTGCTCAACGCGGACGGCGGTGAATTGTTGCGATTTGAGAACCCGATTAAGATACCCGATGGAGTTGGAGGGTTGGTTCCCGAGGTGAACGCAATCTTAGCCATTAATGGAATTGTTTTTCCAACCCCTGGGCGCTATGAATTCGTGGTGCAAGTCGATCGGGATCATAAGGGTAGTCTATCTATCGATGTCAGTCAACTCGAGCCGCCTGGGCAAGCGGCGCCGGCGCAGGAGTAAGGAATGGGGGGTAGGAAGAGTCAAAATCTCCTGGAGAAGGCGAAAGCTTCCCCGTACGGCTGGCGTCGACCACAGTTGGTTAGGCTCTACGAGAGATACGGATTTGCAATAGAAAACGGGGCCAAGCATGATATAGTCAAGCATCCTCTCTACCCTGAGCTAAGAGCAACCTTAACGAGGAGCAGCGCCGAGTTGCACCCAGACTATGTGCGCCATGCGCTTGATATGATCAGAAAGCTCACCGAGCGTCAGAAGGAAGGGGAGCCGGAGGAGTAGAAAATGGACAATGATCTGAGAAGAAAGGCCGAAGAGTTGGCGGCGCGTAACTACTCTCACGTTGTCGTGATAGAGGAGGCGCCGAGCGGTCAGGTAACTTTCATGGCCAAGAACCCTGAACTATATGGGTGTATGGCAGAAGGATCGACTTTTGAGGCCGCACTGGAGAATCTGGCGGAGGCACGCGTGGATTTTATCCACAGCCTCCTGAGAGACGGCTTGGCCGTACCTGCACCCGCTTCACAAGCTGCCCCTGCTCCGCGGGGCGCTGTAACCGCCGAAACCTCTTCTAATCGAGCGCATAGCAACGTGACAGGCGCGATTCAGTTCCGGGATCCGTCAAAGCCTGCAGCTGAACCCGATAAAAGCCAGCCACTCTACGAGGCCCTGGTACAAACCGTCCGATAGCTGTCTTGTAGCCAGAGGATCTCCATAACCTGCAAGAGAGAGCTGATGAATTCATCAGCTCTCTCTGTTTTTCGGTGGCCGGCCTATTCGTTTATAGATGATCGGGGTGGCAAATTGTAGTGCTACATGCAGGTGCCCCCACGGAGATTCGAACTCCGGTCTTAACCTTGAAAGGGTTGCGTCCTAGGCCTCTAGACGATGGGGGCGTTTCGAGCGGGCGGATTGTATCATCCCGCTAGAGGGCAGTCAAGCGCCCTTGAATGTTTTGCGCAGAAGCGACTTCTTACTTCTCCGGCTTGACGCGCTGGCTGATCATGGCAACCATGTCGATCTGGCTGCGATTGATCAGCATGCCGGGACTCTCCACGCGCAGGCTCGGGATAAGGATGGCCGTCAGCGTGGCGTTGAAGATCGGGACGAACGAGCGCGTGCCCTCGCCCACCAGCGAGGCGAAGTCGAACCGGCCGGCGATCTCGAGTGTCCCCTCGATCTCGAAGATCTGCGTCGTGATGCGCACCGGGTATTCGGTCACGCTGCTGTAGCCGCCGCGTACCAGCGCTTGCGGGCCCAAATCCTCTCTGCGGGCCAGGCACATCGCGTACACGTGGGCCTTCAGCAGACGAACCAATTCGAAGTGATCGACGAGTTTGGTGGGCATGTGCAGGCGCGCCAGGCGCGCGTCATGCAGGTCCATCGCCGAATGGGTCGTATCGTTCAGTACGCCCATTACGCCGCTGTTAGTGGCCATGATCTTTCCCACAGCACGATATCCGGATGTCAGCACGTCAGCGGCGATGAAACGGTATGTGCGCGGGGAAGTGTCCATGGCCCTGGGCGGAGTCCTACGGGATCAGGATCCGGTCGCGGGGCGGCTGGAACCGGGCCGGGGCCGCGTCCGAGGCGGCGCCTTCCGTCGGCGCGTCGGTTTGCCGGCGTTCGGGTTGAGCAGGGTCGTCAGCCAGGAGATGGCCTTTTCGTCGTATTCGCGGCGGCCGCACATGTCGCAGACCCAGGCCGGGAAATGCGGCACGGTGATCAGTTCTTCGTTCAGCCAGGTGAAATAGGTGATCATGCGCGGCTGCATCATGCCGGCGGAGCATTCATTACAAGGCACAGGCGCTGGGATTGCGTTGCTCATGCTAGCTCCTTGAACCCGGGACGGACAGGCTGCTGTGTTGGATCACGGTCCACTCGGGCGGCGGCCAGTAGATCAGGATGGCCTTGCCGATCACATTGCTCATCGGGAGCAGGCCCCACTTGTGCGAGTCTTCGGAATTATTGCGGTTGTCACCCAGCACGAACAGCGAACCTTCCGGAACCAGCCAGGTGCCTTCGTAAGCCGGCGGGGCGGCGATGTAGGGCTCGTTCAAAAGCTGCCCGTTCACGCTCACTTGCCCGTCGTGGATCACGATCTCGTCGCCGGGCAATCCGATCACGCGCTTGATCAGGTCCTGCGCAGGCGGATTCGGATGATGGAAGACGATGATGTCGCTGCGTTGGACATCGCCAAACCGATAGGCGAGACGATTGATCAGCACGAACTCTCCGTTTTGCAGCGTGGGGATCATGCTGGTGCCGTCCACGCGCACGCGTGCGGACACGGCGTTGATGCCGACGAACAGCACCACCGCCAGGATAAGCGTTTCCATGATATCTCGAAACATTTGACGCCAGCGAATATCTTCCGCCTGGGGCTGTGTGGCAGCCTCCGACTGGCGCTCAGGTTGCATGACTTCCAAAAATGCCTCCGATAGCTTGGCAAAGTTTATACTGCTTTTTGATTTAAGTCCATCCACCCTTCAGCACAGGCCAACCTTCAGAATTGCAAGGAGCGGGATCGCCGGCCGCCGCGTGCGGAACGCCCATTCCGCCGCCCGGGAGGAACTTTATCACTATTCCGGAAAGTTGGTGCACAGATTGCTGAGGATCTGCTCGCGCAGCCGCATGAGCTCCGGATACTTGTAGAAGAACAGGATCTTGTCTTCTGATTTGTGGTCCCCATTTGGTTTGCGGGAGAGCACAAAATATGCCCAGGTTTCGGCGATGTCCTCTTCGGGGCTGGTGGCGGCGTACTCGCTTACGAAGCGGTCGCGATGCTTTCGATAGAACTCACGCAGCCGTTCCTGGTAGGTGTCCAGGTCCGGCTCCTGATCGATGGCGCTCCATTGAGCGTAGAGATCGGTCCAGAACTGTTCATAGAAGGTATTCAGGTAGGAGCCGGGTTGGCTGCAACCCTCGCCGGGGAAGTAGCGCGGGCATGCCGCCGCCTCGCGTTCGAACACGTCCGCGTCTTCCGGACTGTTGAAGACCGCCAGGCTGGGCGTCACCTGATCGGCGTTCAGCGTGAGCAGGTGCGCGAATTCGTGCAGCAGGGTGTAGGTCAGGTCGTAAGGATCTTCCGCGTCCTTGATGTCGATCTCGAGCGCCCAGCGATCGGGGGAGCGGACCTGCGTCACAGCGCCGAGGATGTCGTCACGGCCATCCGTGATGACCACATAGGCGGTCAACATGCGGCGCTGATCGGCCGGAATTAGCGCCGTAAAATAATCCCAGGTCCGCTGCTGGGCTTGCGCGTCCGCCTGTTCATCCTGGAATTCGGCCGGGACGGACTCGAGGAACGGTGTGCCGATATGGTCACCGAGCACGAGGTAAGTCGTCAGGTAAGTGGCTTCATGGGATGAGCCTTGCGTTGCGCCGAGGTCGTCGCCCGTGCTGCTTCCGTAATTGGCGGCCTTGAGGATATCGGCTGTCAGATCGGGGCAGGTCGCGTTGCCTTGAACGGTCGGGACGAGCGACGGCACCGAGGTGGGGATGGAGGAGTCCGCTCCTCCAACTGCCGTGGCGGGCGGCAGCAGCAGATCCGTGAAGGCCTGGCAGGCCAACCCGGAAACCAGCAAGGCCGCGCTCGAGAGAAGCGCGTGACTGGCGCTGCGCGTCAGTGGCGAAAAGCATCTCATATCAGGGAAGATTGATCTTGATCCAGCCTGCGTCCAGCAAGTAGAGGTAAATATACCCGATCAGCAGGACGACCCAGCCGATCATCTGCACGCGTTCCATCAGGCTCTCGAAGGACAGCGCGAAATTCGTCTGGATCGTGCCGACGATGTTCTCGAGATTGTCCAGTTTTGTGCGGATGGTATTCTTCCATTCTTCGAGATAGAACTCATCGCGAATGGCCGTATAGAGCTTGGCGGTATACCAGTCACCGATCAGCAGCAAATTCTGGTCCGTGCGCTCGAAGTCGAGCATCACTTCCAGCCGGTGTTCGACAATGCTGCGGATGGCGCCTCGTGTGGCGCGCGGGCGCCTGCGGTTGATAAAGAAGGCTGCGTTGATGTCATCCAGCATCTTTTCCACGCCGCGGTCGAGCATGCGATAGCGCAGCAACTGGTAGTTGCCGATCTTGAGCAGTTCGATGTCCGATTGAAAGTCGCCGTTGGGAGCGAGGATCAGCGCGCCTTCCCAGTCCACCAGCGTCAGGTCTTGCGTGGAATACCGGACGCGCGAGCTCAGGATCTGCCCAAGTTCGAGCTGGTCGAACACCTCGCGCTGGGAGCGGATGAAGCGCGCGATCTGCACCGCGTTCTTCTCAAGGTATCTTTCCGGATCAGGTTTTGCTTGGGTCAGGAGCAGCACGACGTACTCCTCGAACAATCCGTTGGCGCGATGCTCCACCGGCACGAATCGTTCGGCCAGCGTGCGCTCGATTACCTCACGTTGCTGAATGACCGGAGCCCTGAGCACGTCCGATAACTGGAAGCGGCAGTCCACGATCTGGATGCGGTCATCGTAACGCTGACGCAGCACCGAGACCTGGACGCCTCCGGCCTGCACCTCGGCCTGTCCCAGCGTCCTGACGCGGATGTCCACCGGCTGGAAGTACGGCGCATCCTTCAAGCCGCGGATCTGTTCCTTGGGCTCATCGGCTGCTTCGGCGGAATCCGGAAAGGCAAGCAGGTAACAAATTTCGGTGT
>DASXQN010000078.1:0-3790 GCA_036507155.1 Anaerolineales bacterium | reverse complement strand
TGTCGTAGTCGTTTCCGCAAACTTCACAGCGCGGCATAGCGTCCTCACTCGGGCTGTGGTGATCCGTTCTTCTGAGCATGAGGCGTGCCCGACTAAACCGGGCACGTCGATTGCGGCGGAATTTTTTTGAAACAACAAGAGGATGGGGTTGTCTCCCAATGATTGTGTCCAGGAAAAAGGAGCTATCGCATGAAGCTTACTCATCTCGTTGTCGCAAGCGCAGCGGCAGTCTCGTTAGGCGCTGTGGCCGATCAGCCGAAGCAGCAGCCGCAAGCCGAAGGCGCCCAGACACAGGGGCAGACCGAGGCACAAACGAGCCAAAGCCCCGAAATCATCAAGCAGGCGCAGGAGAAACTCAGCGCTCAAGGACATGACGCAGGTCCGGCCAACGGCACGCTGGGAGCGAAGACGCAGGCGGCGGTGAAGGAATTCCAGCAGTCCAAGGGCTTGCAGCCCTCAGGCCAGCTTGATCAGCCCACACTGGCCGCGCTGGGCGTCAGCGCCGGGGCGTCCGGCGGCGCGTCGACCGGGTCGACCAGAGGTTCGTCGTCGGAGCAGCCTTCCGCGGGTTCAGCCGCGGGATCATCGGCCGAGCCGAAGGCGCAGGATCAGCCCAAGGAAAAATCGAACTACTGAGAGCTACTGAGTACGGAGGTTCTAACGAGGCGGAGAGTGATCCTCTCCGCTTTTTTTCGCTATTCGAGTGTCAGGCGGATCTCGCTGCACGAACTGAATCTCGCCGGCTGCGTCGCGAATACATGTAGTGCAAATCGCGTCTTGCGAGGGTTTTGCATTCCACCGACCATGCGCGTCGTTATTCGCATCAGAGTGGCTTTGCATCAGACGTGCCGATCAATAGCAAGATTCGCTTGGCGTTTAATTTGATCAATGTTCGAGGGGCCCCACAAGATCCTGGCGTTTACGTCCTCTGGGAGGACGTCGAGCTGATTTACTACGGTCTTGCGCTCGGCGGGGACGTCACGATCAGATCGAGCCTTAAGGATCACTTACTTGGCCTTTTCGGTGCCTGCACTGCCCGCGCGACTCACTACAGCTGGGAACTCTGTCGGGACCCAGTCCGGCGGGAGGCGGAACTGCTGAAGGAATATCTCGCCAGCCTCAAGAGGCTGCCGCGGTGTAACAGGGTGGGCTGACCTAGAGTAAGCGTGTCCGGGAACGCGCAAAGGAGTCAACAGTGCAAAATGAATTCGTGAAAACGTTGCTCGAGACCACTGCGAAGTGGCTCAGCGCCATCGTCGTGCTCGGGCTCTTGTTCGTATCCCTGGCGCTTGGGGCGCCGCATGCCGAAAGTGCGCTCGAATGCGCCGTGGCCGCCGACATGGCGCTAGTGGCGCGTTCGCTTGCGGAGGAGGAAGTCCAGCGTCCCAAGGCCGGCGCGATCATGTCCAGGATCTACGATGTCGAGGAATCCGAGCGCGGCAACGAGCTGATGCTGCAGATCCTCGATGCTGCATACATCACGAAAGACGCGTCGAGTCAGAATTTCGCACAAGAGCTGTTTGCCATTTGCATGGCAAACGAGGGCGACATGGATACGGTTCTCGGTCGCAGCGCATGACCGGGCAGGTCATGCCATTTCCCCTGACTGGGATTTCTTCCCCAACTTGATCGGTATCTTTCCGAGGAGGCGCTGCGCGGAACTAAATAGGACTGCTTCGGGCCTAATTAAGTGATGCTGAGAATGAGCAAATTGACCGACTACGCGACCGTCGTGATGACCTCGATGGCGCGTTCGCCAGACCACATGCACAGTGCGGCTAATGTGGCCGTCCAGACGGGGTTGGCGCTGCCCACGGTAAGCAAGATTCTCAAGACCCTGGCGCGCGAAGGTTTGCTGGTCTCCGTTCGCGGCGCTAAAGGCGGATACATGCTCGCGCGCACGCCGCGCGAGATTTCACTAGCGCAGGTCATCGTCGCCATGGAAGGCCCGATCGGCATGACCGAATGCAGCAGCACGCCGGGGCTGTGCTTGCTGGAATCCGGCTGCTCGGTCCGCGCAAACTGGCTGAGGATCAATCACATGGTGCTGCAAGTCCTGGGGCGTATCACGCTCGAGCACATGACCAAGCCAATCGGCCGGACGGTGGCGATCAGCATGGTCAAAGCCCCGGCGAGCCGTAAGCGCCTGCACGAGCCCGGCGTGAGCCGCCCGCCGGCTGGAGCGCAACCATGACCGCCACGGCGACCAGACTCGATGATCTGCTCAGGCAGGACTACAAGCACGGCTTCGTAACGGATCTGGAAGCCGACAGCCTGCCGCGCGGCTTGAACGAAGACATCATCCGCATGCTCTCGGCCAAGAAGCGCGAGCCGCAGTTCATGCTCGAATGGCGCCTCAAGGCGTTCCGGCACTGGCTCACCATGACCGAGCCGGGGTGGGCGAGCGTGCGCCATCCGCCGATCGACTATCAGGACATCATCTACTACTCCGCGCCCAAGTCCGGACAAGACCGGCCGAAAAACCTCGACGAGGTCGATCCGGAGCTGCTCAGAATGTACGAGAAGCTGGGCGTTCCGTTGCAAGAGCGAGAGAGGCTCGCCGGGGTGGCGGTGGATGCGGTGCTCGACAGCGTTTCGGTCGGCACGACGTTCAAAGCGAAGCTCGCCGGGCTCGGCATCGTTTTCTGCTCGTTCTCCGAGGCCGTGCAGGAGCACCCGGATCTGGTGCGGAAGTACCTGGGTTCGGTGGTGCCCTACACCGACAACTTCTACGCCACGCTCAACTCGGCGGTGTTTTCTGACGGCTCGTTCTGCTACATCCCGCCCGGCGTGCGCTGCCCCATGGAGCTGTCGACCTATTTCCGCATCAATGCCAGGGATACGGGCCAGTTCGAGCGCACGCTGATCAGTGCCGACGAGGGTGCGTATGTGAGCTATCTGGAAGGCTGCACCGCCCCCATGCGCGACGAGAACCAGCTGCACGCGGCGGTGGTCGAGCTCATCGCGCTCGACAACGCCCGCATCAAGTATTCGACGGTCCAGAACTGGTATCCCGGCGACAAGGAAGGCAAGGGCGGCATCTATAACTTCTTCACCAAGCGCGGGGATTGCCGCGGCGCGAATTCGCAGATCTCCTGGACCCAGGTCGAGACCGGCTCGGCGATCACCTGGAAGTATCCGGGCTGCATCCTGCGCGGCGACAACTCGGTGGGCGAGTTCTATTCGGTCGCGCTCACCAACCATTTCCAGCAGGCCGACACCGGCACCAAGATGATCCACATCGGCCGCAATACCCGAAGCACGATCCTCTCCAAGGGCATTTCGGCAGGCCGCGGCAGCAACGCCTACCGCGGTCTGGTCAAGGTGCTGAAATCCGCCGAGGGCGCCCGCAACTATACGCAGTGCGACTCGTTGCTCCTGGGCGAGCGATGCAGCGCGCATACCTTCCCCTACATCGAAGTGAAGAATGCGACGGCGAAAGTGGAGCACGAAGCCTCCACGGCGCGCATCGGCGAGGATCAGTTGTTCTACTGCATGCAGCGCGGCATTGCCGCCGAAGACGCGGTCTCGATGATCGTCAATGGGTTCTGCAAGGAGGTATTCAAGGAGCTGCCGATGGAATTTGCGGTGGAAGCGCAGAAACTGCTGGGCGTAAGTTTGGAGGGCAGCATTGGCTAGACCAGCTGTAGCAGCACTCCTACGGATCATGTACACATGCCAAACACTACCCCGTCATTCCTGCCAAGCGGGAATCCAGTTTCTTCCCCCGAAAGTCGCTGGTGCCACGCCTTCGCGGATGACGAATCACTTGTTGGCCTTTCGAAGAGCT
>DASXQN010000077.1:0-4431 GCA_036507155.1 Anaerolineales bacterium | reverse complement strand
AGTAAGATTCCATGGAATTAGCAGAAGCAAATATCGCGCAGAAGCTGCGAGCCGCGGAACAAAACTCGGCCGCATCCGAGCGCTACCTGGAAATGGACATCCCGGCGGGGGCAGTCTTCCGCTGCGCGGCCGTGTTGGTGCCGCTCACGTTCGTCCAGGACGAATGGCATCTACTCTTCACGCGGCGCACGGACCTCGTCGAATCACACAAAGGACAGGTCTCGTTTCCAGGCGGCGCATGCGACGAGGGCGAAACCAGCGCCGAGGCCACCGCGCTGCGCGAAGCCGAGGAAGAGATCGGGCTGAAGCCCTCCGATGTACGCGTGCTCGGGCGGCTAAGTCCGCTCATCACCGTCAGCAGCTATGAGGTCAGCCCGATCGTGGCCGCGGTCCCGTGGCCGTACGCATTCCAGATCGCGACGATCGAAGTGGCGCGTTTGTTCACCATCCCGCTCAACTGGCTGGCGGATCGGAGCAACTACTGGGAATTCATGCGCCGGGACAATCGGTCACTGATCGCGTATCATCCCTATGACGGCGAGCTGCTTTGGGGCGCGACCGCGCGCATGACCTTGCAATTGATCAAAACGCTGGAGATGCATGGTGATGAAAGCTAATGCGATGTTATCCACATTCGCTTCGCTACGTGTGAACTCCGCGAGGTTTCTGATTTGCGACGCTCCCTGCGGTCGCTAGGCCCTTCGGCTGCGCCTCAGGGTGACCCGGTCAAATAAAAACTCCCCGATGCTCATCGGGGAGTTTGCTTGCATCAAGCTTATTTCTTTTCCTTCTTCTCTTTCTTGTCCTTGTCTTTGTCTTTGTCCTTGTCGTCTTCCACTTCGCCCTCTTCCTTCTTGCCACGGTCCACGGACAGCTCGGGCTCGGCAGTCTCGGCCACAGCCACCTCGGCGACCACAGGCTCCTCGATCTCTTCTTCCTTGGCGTAGGTGGCTACGACGACCATCTCATCCGGATCGTCCAGAACGCGGACCTTGTCCGAGATGGCGATATCGCGCACGTGAATGCCGTTACCGATCTGGACCAGCCCGGAGATGTCCACCACGACGCGCTCGGGCAGGTCGGTGGGCAAACACTCCACTTCGAGCTGGGTCAGCCCGTGGACGAGCACCGCGTTCAGGTCCTTTACAGCCAGCGAAGTGCCGGTGATCTCGATCCCGACGCGGGCGCGGATATTTTCCTTCAGGTCCACCGCCAGGAAGTCGATGTGCAGCAGATCGCCCTTGATGTAATTGCGCTGCTTCTCGCGCACCAGCGTGGGATATTCCTTGCCTTCCACGCTGATCGTGATCAGGCTGGACGAGGTCAATTTCGCCAGCGCCAGGGTCGCGCCGTGGGCCTCCAGTGAGATACTGATCGGCTCGAGGTGACGGCCGTAGATCACCGCCGGCAATTGGCCGGTGCGGCGCAAGGCCCTAACCTGCTTACCAGAGATCTCACGTTTGGTGGCTTGTAGAACTACTTTCTCCATCTTTGCTCCTTGAGCGCCTCTCATCCCGCCACAGCGGGATTACCTTCGCTCTCTAGAAATGGGTTCTCCCGGAAGCAGCCGGGTGATTCACGAGTTCCGTCGAAATACGAACTTGCCCAACATCAGGATCAGTCCAGCGAACAGACCGCCGACCATCCCGGCGATCAGCGCCCCGCGTGTATCCACGACCGTTTGGACATCGCCGTCCACGTGACGAGCCAGCAATACGAAAGAGTTGATTCGCTCAGCCCGCACCTCGCCGGCCGCGACGACAACGGCCCTGGCATTGCCAAATTCCACAGTGTTCGCAGCCACCGCGCCGGCGGCTCCATTAAGATACGCGACCTCGGCTCTCAACGCGCCGACAGCGCTATTCTGCAGGGTTGCCTTGCGTGTGTTCACGACGGCCAGCGCAGCCATGTGAGCCGTCAAATGTTCGCTCTTCACTTCGCCGGCCGCAGACTGGTTAAGCTCGATGTCGCCCGCTTCGACGCTCTGCGCGGTGCTCTGATGCATGCGCACCATTTCGGCCAGCACGGACTCCGTATTCACCCGCGCCAGGTTGGTCACTTGCGGTTGATCGGAATCGAGGGGCGTAGCGGATTCGCTCATGGGTTTTTTCAGGCAAGCAATGCGCGGCGCCTCGGCGCCGCGCAGGTCGAATGGATTAGGATTTTATTCCCGGCCGGGGCTTTCGTCAAGGCCGGTTTCAGCGCGGCAGCACGGTATAATCACGTGCGCCAACCAGAAAGAACTGATGAAACGTTATCTTCTATTCACAGTGTTTGTCTCCGGCATGACCACACTGGCCGCGGAATTGGGCGCCGCGCGGCTCATCGGCAACGTGTTCGGGACGAGCAACCTCGTCTGGGCCAGCATCATCGGCCTGATCCTGCTTTACCTAACCGCGGGCTACTTCCTCGGCGGTCGCTGGGTAGACCACGATCCGACGCCTGCCGCGCTGTACCGCATCCTGGCCTGGGGCGCGTTCACGCTCGGGCTCGTCCCGTACCTCGCGGGGCCCGTCCTGCGATCCGCGGCGACCGCGTTCGAGGGCCTACAGGTCGGCATCCTGAGCGGCTCCTTCGTCGCGGTCCTCGTGCTCTTCAGCGTCCCGATCACGCTGCTCGGCGCGATCTCCCCGTTCGCCATCCGCCTCAGCGTGGAAAACACGCGCAACGCGGGCGTCACCTCGGGCACTATCTACGCTGTATCCACGTTGGGCTCATTTATCGGCACGTTCCTGCCGGTGCTGGTCACGATCCCCGCCTTCGGCACGCGTTTGACCTTCCTTATCTTCGGCGGCTTCCTATTGATCGTCGCGTTGGTTGGGTTGGGAAAATACGGCAGCCGCGCGGCGCTGGTGCGACATCTGTGGATGCCGGCCGTGCTGGCGATCGTCGCCGCCGTCTCATCGAGCCAGGCCATCAAGTCGAACACGGGCCAGATCTATGAAACCGAATCGGCCTACAACTACATTCAGGTTCAAGAGGTGAACGGCTTTACGCTGCTACGCCTGAACGAGGGCCAGGGCATTCATTCGATCTATCATCCTGATACGCTGCAATATGGCGGTCCGTGGGAACAATTCCTTGTCGGGCCGTATTTTAATCCCGGCGAGCGGCCAGCGGACGTGCACCGCATGGCGATCGTCGGCCTGGCCGCAGGCACCGCGGCGCGGCAGGCCACTGCGGTGTATGGGGATCTGCCCATCGACGGCTTCGAGATCGATCCCAAGATCGTGGACGTCGGCCGTACATATTTTGCAATGACGATGCCGAACTTGGCGGTGCACATCGATGATGGACGGCTCGGCCTGGAGCGGAGCGATCAGCGCTATGACATCATCGGTGTGGACGCGTACCGCCCACCGTACATCCCTCCCCATATGACCACCCGTGAATTCTTCGAGATCATCGCCGCGCACCTGACCGAGCATGGCGTCCTGACTATCAACACGGCCAGCGTCCCAGGGGACCGGCGCTTGATCAACGGCCTCGCCACGACGATCGCGTCGGTCTTTCCATCGGTGTACGTGATGGACATCCCTGGCACGCTGAATACGATGATCTTCGCCACGATCCAGCCGACGACGGCCGCGAACTTCGCGCAGAATCTGGTGGACCTCTCGCAGGACTCAAGCACATCGCCCTTGCTTTTGACTGCGATGCAAACCACCTTCGCAAACCTGCAGCCAGGCTATGAAACCACGCTGGTCTTCACCGACGACCGCGCGCCGATCGAGTGGATCGTGAACGAAATGGTGATCCGCTTCGTTGTCGGCGGCGGGACCGAAATGCTGCGATAGCACCCCTCATGCCCCGTGACACTGTGGTCTCGTGGTCGGTAGCTCTGTTAGTGCTGCTGGCCCTGATCGGCCTGGCGCTGCGTGTCCTATTGACGCCGGCCTTTTTAGCCATTGCATACCGCATGCCCTACTTCCCCGCGGATGAGTATGGGTTTACCGCCGAAGACCGGCTGCACTGGGCGCCGTACGCGCTGAATTACCTCGTCAATAACGCCGACGTCTCGTACCTGGCAGATTTGAAGTTCGAGAACGGCAATCCGCTCTTCAACGACCGAGAGCTTAAGCACATGCAGGACGTCAAGGATGTGACGCGCGGCGCCTTGCGCGTCTGGTACGCCACCGTGCTTTCGTTGGCTCTGGTCGGGCTGTGGGCACGCCGATCGAAACGGGAAGCGGCCTATCTGCGCGGTTTGAAGCAAGGCGGCTGGCTGATGATCGGGCTCGCCGGCGCCGTTGGGGTAATCGTGTTGGTGGGGTTGGTAGCTGATCCCGATCTATTCTGGAACTTTTTTGTCGCCTTTCACGGCCTGTTCTTCGAGGGAGAATCCTGGCTCTTCCTATATTCCGATACCCTCATCCGTCTCTTTCCGATCCGCTTCTGGGAAGAGGCCTTCCTTTTCGCCGCCGCCGTCTC
>DASXQN010000076.1:0-11004 GCA_036507155.1 Anaerolineales bacterium | reverse complement strand
GAAAAAGCCCACCAGCAGGGAAGTCCGCGCAAGGAATGAGAATTTACGCATCGGGCGTTGGCGTGCTCCACAGGCTCAGGCAGGGCGGCAGGATGGTGAAGAGCGCGTACGTGCGCCATGCAAGTCCGGGCAGCAGAATGTTGAAGTCTAACATATCCCGCACCAAGGCACCCTTTCGGCGGTGCGCTGGTTGCACTAAACGGTGCTCTTGTTTGCCCCGCCGTCCACGCTCAGCATGACGCCGGTAATGTATGACGCAGCCGGCGATAGCAGAAATGCGGCCGCGCTGGCAAATTCCTCGGGCCGTCCGAGGCGGCCGAGGGCGCTCTCGTGTGCCTGCTTCTGCATTTCTTCGTCGACCGTGCTCCCATTCTGTTTCGCGCGGAACTGCATGAGTTCCTGGATGCGCTCTGTCTGGATGGCGCCGGGCAGGATCGAGTTGAAACGGATGCCGTCTTTGCCCAGCTCGAGCGCCAGAGTCTTGGTCAGGCCCAGCGTGGCGGCGCGGATCGAGCTGGAAAGGGCGATGCTGATGATCGGCTGTTTGGCGGAGACGGACGTGACGGTCAGTACGCTGGCAGCGGACGACTTGCGCAGGTGGGGCAGCGCGGCGCGGATCAGCCGCACGTGGCTCATGAACGACATGTTGATCGCTTTGAGCCAGGTCTCTTCGTCGAACGATTCAAAATTTCCGGCGGGCGGACCGCCAGCGTTTGTGAGCAGCAGGTCCAATCCGCCCAGCGTTTTGACGGCGTCTTCGATCAATTGACCGGGCGCAGCCGCGTCGCTGACATCCCCCGCCAGACCTGTGACCTGCGCGCCGGTTTCCGCGGCGATCTGCTGCGCAGCGGACTCCGCCCGGGCCCGGTCCCGGCTGTTGACGACGACGCGGCAGCCTTCGCGGGCCAGCTTGAGAGCCGTGGCGTATCCCAGCCCGCGCGAGGCGCCGGTAACGAGGGCGCGTTTGTCTTTCAACTGTAGATCCATCAATGCTCCAGGATATATGTGAACGTTGGAACGTTCAAACGTTTGAACGTTCAGACGAGTTCTATCTTCTGATCGATCACTTGCCCGTCGGGCCAGTTGGCTTCCACCCATTTTCCCACACTTTGCAATGAGCGCTGAATGTGTGCCGCATCGGAATTAACTAACGCGCAGGCGATGACCGCCTCCTGCCATGCATCCTGCAGGTCCATCTCGGCTACAGACACGTTGAACTGACGCTGCAATCGTGCCATCAGCGGCTTGAGCCGTCCGCGTTTTTCTTTGAGCGACGCACAAGCAGGGAGGTGCAGGTGGATGGTGAGGGTACCGACCATTGGGGACTGTTGAATGTTGAATGATGATTGCTGATTTGGGATTTGAGATTACAATCGTCGCATGCCCGACATCGAAATTGCATACAACAAAGCGCTCGACTATCTCTACGGTTTCGTCGATTATAGCCTCAAACGTTCCTCGGAACTTGCCAAGGCGGATTTCAACCTCGACCGCATGTTCGCGTTGATGACCGCGCTGGGTGAGCCGCAGACGAAATACGCGATCATCCATGTGGCGGGCACAAAGGGCAAGGGCTCGATCTGCGCGCTGACGGCGTCCGCACTGCACGCCGCGGGATACCAGACCGGCCTATACACCTCGCCGCATCTGCTGGATTTCTGCGAGCGGATCCAGATCAATGGCGAGCCAATACCGCACGGAGAGTTCGTTGAGCTGGTAGAGCAGGTCAAGCCGGCTGTCGCGAAGATCGAGAAACTGACCACCTTCGAGATCGCGACGGCGCTGGCCCTTCTGCACTTTGCGCGCCAAAACGTGGATGTCGCCGTCATCGAGGTCGGCCTGGGTGGCCGGCTGGACGCGACCAACGTGGTCACGCCGCGCGTCTCTGTTATCAGCGCGCTCTCCTATGATCACATGGCGGTGCTGGGGGACACGCTGACGAAGATCGCCGGCGAGAAGGCGGGCATTATTAAACAAGATGTGCCGGTCGTGTCCGCGCCGCAGCCGGAGGAGGCGCTCGATGTTTTGGTGCGCGTAGCCACTGAAAGACATGCGCCGCTTACGTTGGTTGGAAAAGACATCCAATTCACGCCGCTTGAGCACTCGCTCGACGGTCAAACGCTTAGCATCCAAAGCAACAGTCCACTGCCACCTGTCAACCGTCCACCGTCAACCCTCAACCTCCAACTTCCTCTCCTCGGAATCCATCAAGTCGAAAATGCAGCCACGGCGTACGCGGCGCTGAAAGCCAGTGGTTTGGAGACTTCGGACGAAGCCGTTCGCAAGGGATTTTCTGAAGTAAAATGGCCGGCCCGCTTCGAAGTGGCGCGGCGTGAGCCGCCGGTGATCTTCGACTCGGCGCACAATCAAGATTCGTTCGCGCGGCTGACCCGTGCGCTGGAGGATTATTTTCCCGGCAAACCGGTCTACCTCATCTTCGGCGCCTCGGAAGACAAAAATATCCCGGGCATGTTCGCCGAGATCGCCTCCAAAGTCAAGCTGCTGCTGATCACGAAATCCACGCACCCGCGCGCCCTCGAGCCAGAGCAGATTCAACCGCTGGCGCAACAGGCGGCTATCCCGAGCGAGCCGGTCGTGCAGGTTGGGGAGGCCTTGCGGCGGGCTTTGGAAATGTCTGAAAATGATGGTAGCATTGTCTTGTCTGCCGGGTCGATCTTCGTGACCGCAGAAGTGATGGCTGAGTGGAACAAAAGAAAAAAATCCCTGTGAAACCGTGTGATTTGTGCCCAACAAAATGACGCAAGCTGACTGGAACGAAGAAGAAGACAGCTTCAACCTTGCGCTCTCGCAGCGGACCGAGGAGCTGTATCGCATTCCGAATCGCGAGCCGGGCCCGGACGCGCTGATCGAGGCCGCGGTCCTGCCGCTACGCGATCTGGTGATCTTCCCGCGCATGGTCTCACCGATCTTCGTGGGGCGCGAGTCCTCCCTGTTGGCGGTGCAGGAGGCGCAGCGCAAGGAACAAACACTGATCGGCCTCACGCAGCGTGATCCCGAGGTCGAAAATCCCGGGATCGACGATTTCCTGCCCGTTGGCGTCGAGATGGCGGTCGGGCGATTGCTGCAGATGCCGGATGGCTCGCACTCCGCATTGGTGCAGGGACGCCGCCGCCTCGAAATCGTCGAGTTCGTGCGCGCCATGCCTTACATTCGCGTGCGTGCGCGCATCATCCACGAGCCGCAGACCGCCGACCGGCAGACGCAAGCCCTGATGCGCTCTGCGCTCGACCTGTTCGACCGGTGCGTACAGCTCGACCGTTCGATCCCCGAAGAAGCGCACCTGTTCGCCTTGAATATCACCGAGCCCGGCTGGCTGGCGGACATGATCTCCACGTCGCTTTCGCTGACCTACGAGGCCAAGCAGACCCTCTTACTATTGCTCGAACCGAAGGCGCGCCTGCAGCAACTGAACAACCTGTTGGCGCAGGAAGTGGACGTGCTCGAGCTTGAAGACGAAATTCACTCGCGCGTCCAGAACGAAGTGGACAAGAGCCAGCGCGAGTTTTACCTGCGCGAGCAGATGAAGCAGATCCAGTCCGAGCTGGGCGAAGGCGACATCTTCACGCGCGACGTCACGGAACTGAAACAAAAAGTGGAGGCCGCAAACCTCCCCGAAGAGCCCCGGCTGGTGGCGTTCAAAGAGGTGGAGCGTCTGAACCAGATGCCTCCCATGGCGCCGGAAGTCGGCATCATCCGCACGTATATCGATTGGATCGTGGACCTGCCGTGGACCAATGCCACGCCCGATAACCTGGACGTCAAAAACGCCGCACGTATCCTGGAACGCGATCACTACGGCTTGAAGAAGGCCAAAGAACGGATCCTGGAATACATCGCGGTGCGCAGCCTGAAACCGAAGAAGGAGCGCCAGCCGATCCTATGCTTTGTCGGCCCGCCTGGCACCGGAAAGACCTCGCTGGGACGCTCGATCGCGCAAGCCCTGGGCCGCAAATTCGTGCGCGTCTCACTCGGTGGCGTGAGGGACGAGGCCGAGATTCGCGGCCACCGCCGCACGTACATCGGCGCGCTGCCCGGCCGCATCCTGCAGACGATGAAGCGCGCCGGCACCGCCAATCCGATGTTCATGTTGGATGAGATCGACAAACTCTACTCAGACTTTCGCGGTGATCCGGCCTCGGCCATGCTGGAGGTGCTGGATCCCGAACAGAACTATGCGTTCAGCGATCACTACCTGGAATTGCCATTCGACCTGTCCAAAGTGATGTTCGTGACGACGGCCAACACGCTTGCCACGATCCCGCCGCCGCTGTTGGATCGGATGGAAGTCATCGAATTCCCCGGCTATATCGAGGAGGAAAAACTCGAGATCGCCAATCGTTACCTGATCCCGCGCCAGATCGAGGAGAACGGGATCGACGACCTGGGCCTGACCTTCGAGCCGGCCGCGATGCGGCGCATGATCCGCGAGTACACCTACGAAGCGGGCGTGCGCAACCTCGAGCGCGAGATCGGACGGGTGTGCCGCAAGGTGGCGCGCCTGAAGGCCGAAGGGAAAAAATATCCCAGCGCGCTCACTCCCGAGCTGATCGAAAAATTCCTCGGCCCGCAACAGGTCTTCCCGCCGGAGGCGGAACGCGCGGACGAGGTGGGCGTGGTCACCAGCCTGGCCTGGACCGAGGACGGCGGCGTGATCATGCCGGTGGAGGTGGCGGTGCTGGAGGGGAAGGGCAGCCTGCAGATGACGGGCCAGATCGGGGACGTCATGCAGGAATCGGGCCAGGCCGCGCTGACCTATATCAAGTCGCGCGCTGCCGCGCTGAAGATCGATCTGGAGGTCTTCGAACGCATGGACATCCACGTCCACATGCCCGAGGGCGCCATCCCCAAGGACGGCCCGTCCGCGGGCATCACGATGGCGACCGCCATCATCTCGGCGCTGACCGGCCGGCCCGTGTTCCGCCACGTCGGGATGACAGGTGAGATCACGTTGCGCGGGCGCATCCTGCCGATCGGCGGCGTGCGCGAAAAAGTCATGGCCGCGCACCGCGCCGGGCTGAAGACCGTGATCCTGCCCGAGAAGAATCTGAAGGATCTGATCGAGCTGCCCAAGGCAGCCCGGCATGAGCTGAAGATCGTCCCGGTGGCGCACATGGACGAAGTGCTGGATGTAGCGCTGGGCGTCCATCCGGTGATCGATCCGCCGCGTCCCAAGAAGCGTAACGAAGAAACGCCCGAGCCGGCGGAAGATTAAGGCGGCAGATGTCATTGCCAGGAGCGGCGGAGCCGCGACGTGGCAATCTCATGTTTCACGAGGAGATTGCCACGTCGCTTCGCTCCTCGCAATGACATATGATTTGGCGACCCGGATGATAAAATGTTCGGGTCGCTTTTGTTTTGACAAGCCCTCGCATGGGAAACGATCTCAACGGCAAAGTAGTGCTGATCACCGGCGCCTCCTCGGGCTTTGGCGAGGACGCGGCGCTCCTGTTCGCAAAGGAGGGCTGTAGGCTCGTCCTGGCCGCACGACGCGTGGACCGCTTGCGGGCCTTGGCACAAAAGATACAGGAGCAGGGCGGCGAGGCAGTTGTCATTGCGGCCGATGTCACGCACCGTGCGGATATCGAGGCGCTGGTCCGACAGGCGCTGGATCTGCACGGGCGGATCGACATCCTGTTCAACAACGCGGGGTTTGGACACCTGAACTGGCTCGAGGATCTCGACCCGGAGCGCGATATCGAGCTGCAGGTGCAGGTCAACCTGCTCGGCGTGATGCAAGTGGCGCGCGCGGTCCTGCCGCATATGCTCGCGCAGCGGTCCGGCCACATTATCAACATGTCATCGGTGGCAGGCTGGATCGCGGCGCCGTCCTACACGATTTACGCGGCCACGAAATTCGGTGTGCGCGCCTTCACGGACGCGCTGCGCCGCGAAGTCATGCCGTTCGGCATTAAGGTCAGCGCGATCTACCCGGGTCCGGCCGAGACGGAGTTCGGATTGCATACCGGCGACCATCCGATGAACCGCTCCGCGTTGCGCAAGCGCTTCAAGTCGATGTCGTCCGAATATGTGGCTCGCCGCGTGCTCGACATCGCCAAGCGCCCGCGCCGCTTCCTGATCATTCCCTGGTACTATCGCATCGCGGTTTTCGGCGATTGGCTGATGCCATGGCTCGTGGACTGGATCGTGATCCGCTGGTTGACAAGGCCGAAACACGAACTCAAGGACAGTGCGCCATACAAAAAGGAGCCCTCATGACATCCCGCCTCGACAAACTGAACGCTTCACTGCGTGCCTCCGGCTTGGACGCCGTTGCCCTGAACCCGGGACCCACGCTGAAGTATCTTACGGACGTTAGCTTCCACCTCATGGAGCGGCCCGTGGTGCTGTTGGTCGCGCCGGGGCAGGATCCGGCGCTTATCCTGCCGGAGCTGGAGATGCTCAAGGTCGGTCAATTTCCATACAAGGTGCAGGCTTTCGCGTACGGCGAAAACCCGTCAGAGTGGGACCAGGCTTTTCGGAAGGCCGCCCAGGCCCTCGGTCTGGACGGGAAGCGCATCGGTGTCGAGCCGCGGCAACTGCGCCTGCTGGAATTCCGCTACATCAAGTCTGGCGCGCCGGAAGCCGACTTTCCGGATGCAAGCGATGTGCTGTCCGCTTTGCGCGTCCGCAAGGATCATGCCGAGGTGGAGGCCATGCGCCGCGCGGTCAAGATCGCGCAGCGGGCCCTCGAAGCAACCATTCCGCTGATCAAGATCGGCATGACCGAGAAGGAGCTGTCCGCCGAGTTAGTGGTGCAGCTGCTGAAGCATGGCTCGGACTCCGAGATCCCCTTCGCGCCGATCATCTCCGGCGGACCGAACTCCGCGAACCCGCACGCTTCGCCCAAGGACCGAAAGCTGCGAGCCGGCGATCTGCTGGTCGTCGACTGGGGCGCCGCGTCTGACGGTTACATCTCGGACCTGACGCGCACGTTTGCGGTGGGGAAGGTGGATGCCGAGTACGAAAAGATCCACAAGATCGTGCAGGACGCCAACGCGGCCGGCCGCGCCGCTGCGAAACCAGGCGTCCCCTGCGCGGAAGTTGACAAGGCCGCGCGCGCCGTGATCGAGAAATCCGGTTACGGTAAGTACTTCACGCATCGCACCGGTCACGGCATCGGCATGGAGGGGCATGAGGATCCGTATATGCGCGAGGACAACATGCAGATCCTGGAATCGGGGATGGCCTTCACGGTGGAGCCCGGGATCTATCTGCCCGAACGCAATGGCGTGCGCATCGAGGACAACGTGGTGATCACCGAAACCGGCGCGGACGTTTTGAGCGATATGCCGCGCGAGCTGAGGGTGGTTGGCGGATGAGTTAGAAAAAGATCAGCCGCGAAAGGGATTTCGCAATCAGCGACAAGAATCTGGAGGTCGAAGCGTGACCACCTACTGCAAGTACTTTAGAACCCGCCTGGACGATACCTATACAGAACCTGCCATGACACAAAAGCGGCCTGCACAACACATGCATCGCGGTTAGGGAAGGATGGAAAGCGCACCGATCAGGATGAGGCGAAGTTCCAGCCTCTGGATCCTGTTTGCTATTCTGCTGACCTCATTTCTGCTGCGTGTTTCCGGGATCCCTTGGAGCCTGAAAATCTTTGATCGCTATGGCGCTCCCTATGGTTTTCATCCGGACGAATTTAAGATCATCCTTGGGGCCAAAGGTTTTCCAAAGGACATTTTCGTCCGAACAGACCTGAGATATCCGACCGCTTTTCATTATCAAGTGGGGATGATCGCCATGCCGCTGAAGCTGGCGGAGGAGAATCTGCCGGCTGACACATACGATGGCCTGTTTGTGATCACCGGCCGGCTTCTGTCCAGCTTGTTTGGAGTAGGGGCGGTGGCATTGACCTACAGGCTGGGAAAAATCACGCTTGATACAGCGACAGGATTGATCGCGGCGGCATTGCTCGCTGTAGCTCTCTACCATGTACGCAATTCCTCGATCGCGACCACAGATGTGGCCTCCTCGTTTTGGTTGCTGGCGGTGGTTTTGCTGGCGGATCGAGCAGTTAAAAACATCAACCGGGCGGATTACTTTTACCTGGGGCTAAGTTTTGGGACGCTCGTCGGGACCAAGTATCCTGGTGCATTTGCTGCCATACCGGTTGGCATCCTTTTCCTCCGGAATCTTGTGGGCCCTTCGAAGGACGTCAGGAAGACTTTGGTGGGATTATTGTATTTTGCCGTATTCTCCGTAATTGCTTTTTTCCTTGCAACACCCAGTGCATTTCTTCACCCTGCGTACCTAACTCAATCGGTCAGCTATGAATTGACGCGCACGGGTGTACTGACGCCGTCCAAGGCGGATGTGTTCAATCTGAAAGATATCCTCAGTGTGCTCGCAGAGTCTACAAATCCTCTCTTTGCAGCCTTGTCTATTTTGGGTCTGTTAACCAGCTTTCGCAAGACAACCTTCCCGGCAGTAGCTCCATATGCCGCCCTGACAGTTTTGTATCTGGCTTTTCTTAATTCTTCTTTGATTCCACGCTATGTCATTTTCCTCATGCCGATGCTATGCCTGTTTGCGGCAAAGCTGATCGGAGGGCTGCTGTTTGCGCCGCGCAGGATGCTGCGGATCTTCGGGCTTTCCAGTCTTGTACTGGCCATATTCATCAGCCTCCTGCAAGATCTCGCCGTTATCCAAATGCTGCATTCGGACACGCGTGCGCGGGCAGGGGCGTACGTTGCGGAGCACCTTCCGGCCGCGGCTGATGTCAAGTTCGTATTGGCTTATTCGACCGGGGACGAATGTGACTTTTGGATCTCAAGCGCTGAAATGGGCGGGTGGGATGCTGAGAGGATGCCCGACATCCTAATCCTGGAGGAAAGTGCATTTTCTCCGGAAGGGGATTTGGATCGCTTTGGTTTGGTGTCGCCGGTTCATTACAGCTTACTGAAGCGATTTGACCCGCTCTGGCCTGTGAAGGTCGAATATGTCAGTCCCACAGTTTGGATTTGCGGGCGTGGCCAATGAGTGAAAAACATCTAAAACCCGTGTTCGCGATCCACGTGCTGGCCGTGGTTGCAATATTGACAGCGATGGTTCCTGCGATCCGGCTTCCGTGGAGCGATGTTTCCTGGATCCGCTCGGGTTGCATCGCGTGCATGTTCTATCTGCTTTACCTTGGTGTCAGCGCATCGGTGAAGCTGTGGACCGGGCGGTTGCCTGTCTGGGCGCAGCCTATCCGGCCGTCGGGCCGTGAAAGAATAACTCTGGTATCGCTTTCCCTGGCTGCTTCATTGGGGAGCCATTATTTCCTATTGCCTGCCTACCCAGCGGCTGAGGAAATAGTCAACGCGCATATTTCGATTCCGCAATGGATCGGACCGGTAGTTGCCCTGGTGGTGATATTGTCGATTTTGATGATGATTCTGATTTTCGTGATGAAGATGTCCTTTGGGACGCACGCGATTCCATATTCCGAACTTGTGTACGAAATAGCACCGCTGGTCATTCTGTTCGCTCTGACGCAATATCTTTTGAGCTGGTTCTGGGGCTATCTTGCCGTACAGCGGTAATGATAAGATTGGGTCCTGAACGACAGAGTGTTGACAGACTTGGCCGCGAGTTTTGTTCAGCATGGATATTTCATTATGCCCACCTACTGCGAGTATGTCAGAACGCACCCTGAAGATACCTTCAACAAGACCTATCATGACACCGAGTACGGCTTTCCGATCGAGAATGACAACCTGCTGTTTGAGCGGCTGATGTTCGAGATCAACCAGGCCGGCCTTTCCTGGATCACCATTCTGAAAAAGGCCGAGAACTTCCGCAAAGCGTACGATGGATTCGATGTCGCCACGGTAGCGGGTTATGGAGAGAGCGAGCGCGCACGTCTGCTGGCTGACGCGGGCATCATCCGGAACAAGCTGAAGGTCAACGCCGCCATCGAGAACGCCCGGCGAATTCTGGAATTGCGCAAGGAACACGGCACGTTTCGAGGCTGGCTCGACGCCCACCATCCGCTCAGCCCTGAAGAATGGACCAAGCTGTTCAAGAAGTCCTTTGTCTTCACCGGAGGCGAGATCGTGCGCGAGTTCCTCATCAGCACCGGCTATCTCCCTGGCGCGCACGAGCAGACGTGTCCCGCGCACGGTAAGATCGTCTCCTTGCAGCCTGCCTGGATGAAATAATGGCCACCTGGATCGGTCATCTTCGCATCGCCGAGAATTTGCTCTATCGCATTGACGGCCTCCACGCAGCCCAGTTCGCGATCGGCAACCTGGCACCGGATTCAGGCATCCCTATGGACGCGAATCGGGAGAAATTTGATCCACCCAAAGAAGTCACCCATTTCCTGCAAGAAGGCGGGGATACCGAGGGTGATATTCACGATTTGATCTTCTTCAGAAACTATCTGGCTGGACTAAATATGCTTGAGGATAATAGCCGCTTTTCGTTCAGACTTGGTTTTTTTTTCCATCTGCTCGTCGATATTCTTTGGGCGCAGAGGGTCTGGCGTCCCACGCGGGATCGTTTTCGGGAAGAAATTGACAAGGAAAAGGAAAGGATGGCGGGCGAGATCAAGGGTGATTGGTATGGATTGGACTTCCTCTATGTTCGCAGCCATCCAAGCTCGCTTTTCTGGCGCGTATTTCTGGACGCCAAACCACTCGCGGCTGACCTCGACTTTCTGCCTGTTGAAGCCTTGAATCAGCAGCTTGCATACATCAAGGATTATTATCAGCGGCGGGATGAGGAGATCGAAACCATGATCAATGTTCCCTACATTTACCTCTCTGAGGCCGGCATGGACCGTTTCGTCGAAGAAGCTGCTGCCGACCTGTACCACATCTATTGTTTGTTGTGGCAAGAAGGCGTTGACACCTCCTCTCACAAGTCCGCGCTTGGGCTGTTGTCCCAACCCCTGCCACCTGTTACTTGACACCCGGCATTTGAAACTTGACACTTTCCCAAATGACACCTGACGCTCTCATCATTGCGACCGCCGAGCCTTTTTTCTTC
>DASXQN010000075.1:0-1668 GCA_036507155.1 Anaerolineales bacterium | reverse complement strand
TGATCTGCACCCCCGGCCCCGACATGCTGTTCGTGAGCGCGCAAGCGCTGTCGGGCGGCGCGTCCGCCGGCCTGCGCGCGACCGCCGGCGTGTGCATGGGCTATGTGGGGCACTCTTTTCTGGTCGCACTCGGCGTTGCCGCGATCATCGCCGCATCGCCCGTGCTGTTCGAGGCGCTGCGCTGGCTTGGCGTCGCTTACCTGATCTATCTGGCGTTCCAGCTCATCCGGTCAGCGCTGCGGCCGGGTAAGCTCAGGCTCGCCACCGGACGCAGCGAGGCGGTTCTTCGGCGCGGATTCCTCACGGCCTTTCTGAATCCAAAAGGCATGATGATCTACTTCGCCATCCTGCCGCAATTCATGCAGCATGACGGCGGTATCGCGCTGCAGGCGACGATCCTGTCCGCGATCTTCATCGGGCTGTGCGGTGTCGTCTACTCTGTCCTGAGCATAGTCGTTGCGTCCGCAAGCAAGAGCCGCGGTTTCGGCGACCGCGGCCGCAGGTGGGTGGAGGGCGTCGCGGGCGGCGTCCTCGTCGTCGCGGCCGGTCGCTTGGCCGTGACCTAGGGCGCGCGCCGAAAGCGATCGAGATCTTGCTCTGGACTACTTTGCCCCAGGCGTGGCTCTGTCCCAGCCAGCAGCCGCTGAATATTGGCACGATGGCGCGCAATCACGTAGATGCTGCCTGCAATCACCAATAACCGATAGGGCAACGGTTGCGCCAAGCCGCAGATGAGGGCGACCGCAGTCAATGCCGCCAGCATCGAACTCAGGGAGACAATCCGAAAAGTAGCCAGCACAACGCCAAAAGCCGTCGCAGCACCCAAACCTACCGGCCAGGAAATCGCCAGCAAGACGCCTAGGCCCGTCGCGGCGGATTTGCCGCCGGTAAAATTCAACCAGATCGAACGGCTATGCCCCAACAACGCGGCAAGTCCGGCCAGGCAAACAGCCCAAGGCGCCCAGGCTTGCAGATCAAGCGCTGTCGGCGGCGTGACGGACGGCAACGCATGGAGCCAAGGATAAAACCAGCGAGCAAAGACGATCGCCGCCACACCTTTCAGCACATCGACCAGGAGCACCGCCAACGCAGGCCATTTCCCCAGGATCCGCAATACGTTCGTCGCCCCAGTGGACTTGGAGCCGTGCTCCCGGATATCGATGCCCTTGAGCAGTTTCCCCGCCAGATAGCCCGTGGGCGTAGAACCGAAGAGATAAGCGATCGCCAATCCAGCAACACTCGCGATCCAGAAAACCACGGGATTCACCTCGATGCTCCAATTTCAGGCAATCATCCTTTAGCCGTCTACCTCTTTGACTGCCATAGGCTTGCGGGCTACTCGCGCATCCACTGCTCGCGCAGCTTCTCGCCGATGAGGCAGTCGATGCGATCCCCGTCCGCGGTCGCGGCGGCGGGGATCACCCACGGCTGGGGCTGGCGGCCGGCGATCTCGAGCACGAGCTTGCGGTGGATCGCTTCGGCGAACTGGTCGGCGGAATGCACCACGACCAGGAAAGCGTCGAACCCGCCGATCACGCAATCCTCGTAATAGACATCGAGATTGGGGATCGAGGCGAAGCCGCCCGCCCGCTTGATCATGATCGGCAGGCCGTTGATGGTGATTCCGGCGTTGACGATCGGCTCGCGCGCCAGCTCGATGGGGATGCC
>DASXQN010000074.1:0-7427 GCA_036507155.1 Anaerolineales bacterium | reverse complement strand
CTGCGCGGCTGACCAGCCCGAGCATATCATGGGTACGGACGGCAATATCCGTGATGAGTTCAGCCGATTGCTGTATGGCGCTCGGCTGAGTCTCATGGTGGGCATTGCGAGCGTATCATTTGCCATCGTCGTCGGCACGATCCTGGGCGCGCTGGCCGGTTATTTCGGCGGCTGGCTGGACAACATCGTGATGCGCATCATGGACGTGTTGCTTGCATTTCCTTCACTGCTGCTGGCCATCGCGATCGTCACGGTTCTCGGCCCGGGGCTGATCAATGCCCTGCTGGCGATCGGCATTGTCTCCATCCCGGCCTACGCGCGCGTCGTGCGCGCCAGCGTGCTCTCGGTGCGCGAGTTGGACTACGTGTCTGCCACGCGCGCGCTGGGCGGCGATACCCGTCAGATCCTGTTCCGACGCATCTTGCCCAACGCGTTGACCCCGCTGATCGTGCAGGGCACCCTGGGCATCGCCACCGCCATCCTGGACGCGGCCGCGCTCTCGTTCCTCGGCCTGGGCGCGCAGCCGCCCACCCCCGAATGGGGCGCGATGCTGGGCCAGGAGCGCAATCAGGTCTTCACCGCGCCGCACCTGGTCTTTTATCCCGGCCTGGCGATCATGCTCACCGTGCTGGCCTTCAACCTGCTGGGGGACGGCCTGCGCGACGCGCTCGATCCACGACTGGCGCATGTAAGTTAATTACGACAAGCAAAACTCAACGCAATCAATCTAAACACGACCCCATTTCATGGGGCAGGCGGACACAAAGGTCACAAAGGTTTTCTCCTTGGTGCACTTTGTGTGCTTCGTGTTTAAGTTCTTAGCGTCTTTGCGTTAAGTCCTTTTTGCCCTGGCTAACGACCGATCGGCGCCACGATCCCCCAGACCGCCAGCGCGCCGAAGATCAGCACGACCGCGCCGGCGCCGGTGACGATCTCACGCAGCTCGCGGCTGTCTTTGAGACTCAAGGCCGGGTAGACGCCTTCCACCTGCAAGACCGGGCCTGCGAACCAGGCGAAGATCAGCCCACCCAGCAGCCCGCCAATATGCCCCCAGTTGTCGATGCCCTGCGCCAAGCCGCCCAGGAACAGGTTGATCGCCACAACGAAGATGATGTTGCCGATGGCCCGGCCAAACTGCCTGCCGAACAAGGCGCGGTTCTGGAATAGGAAAATGCCTTCCGCTGCCACCAGCCCGAAGATGGCGGTGGAAGCGCCCACGGAGAAGCCCGCGTCACTGCCAAAGAAAAAGGACAGCACGTTTCCGGAAAATGCGGCCAGGATATACAGGCACAGGAAACGCGCGTGCCCGAAATGCCGCTCGAGACTGCCGCCGAACGAATACAGCGCATACATGTTGAACGCAATGTGGGGGATCGAACCATGTAACAGCGCGGGCGTGAAAAAGCGCCAGATCTGCCCGGCGCGGATGAGGTCGTTGACGCGCGCACCATATAACTCCAGCCAGTCGAGGCCCGGAGCCGGCGCCCCAAAGACGACCAGGCTCACCAACTGCAGTACATACACGATCACGGTCACGCCGAGGATCGCATAGGTCACCGCGGGAATCGACGCGGGCACCGAGAGGCGCACCTCCGCGGGAGGCGGAACGGGCCGGGGAGGTTCCTGCGAAGTCCCTGGAGGGGAAGCGGCGACGGGATCTTCGTTCACAGCGAGACCTGGCGCGGATTGACGCGATGATGCTCGGCATCGATGATGCCGCGGATGGTGTCCACCGACTGATCGAGCTGGAAGTCCCGATTGACGATGACATAGTCAAAGGCCTGGATGCGCTGGAGTTCCTTGCGCGCTGTGGCAATTCGCAGGGCCAGCTCCGCGGCGGTCTCGGTCTTGCGCTCCTGCAGGCGGCGCACCAGCTCTTCTTCGTTTTCGGTCGTGACGAAGATCAGCAGGGCCTCAGGCGCCAGCTTGCGCACGGTCTCCGCGCCCTGCACGTCGACGCGCATGACCACGTCCTTGCCGCTGGCCAGCGCCTCACGCACCTGCGCCTTGGGGATGCCCTTGTAATCGCCATAGACGATGGCGTACTCGATCAACTCGTTGCGCTCGATCATGCGCGCGAATTCTTCCTTGGAAACGAAGAGATAGTCCCTGCCGTGTTCCTCGTTGGCACGCTTCGGCCGCGTGGTGGCGGTGACCACGAAATGGAACGGCAGGCCGCGCTCTTTCATGCGCTGCACCACGGTGTCTTTGCCGGAACCGGAAGGGCCGGAAATAACGATCAATAACGGGCTGGGATGATGAAGGTCGAAAGCCGGATCGGAACTCATGGATGTATTGTACCAAAGCGGACGTATGCCACTGCGAACCTTGCCGCGTCTTCTGTACACGGATAACACGGAGGACACGGAAAAAAACTCTTAGAAAATCCGTGTCGCTCCGTGTTGATCCGCCGAAGGGTCCGTGTCCAGAGTCACTAGTCGGCGCTTCCCTAAGGCTCGCAATGACATAATCCAACAACTCGCAGTAAAATATGCTCATGCCCACCTATGATTATGCCTGCACGAATTGCGGGAAGCGATTCGAAGTTTTCATGAGTTACAGCGAGTACGGGACGCGCCCGGTTCAGTGCGTGCAATGTGGCAGCGCGCAGGTCAAACGCCGCGTGCCGCGCGTGCGCATCGCCAGGTCGGAGGAGAGCCGCATGGAGAGCGTCACCGAGGACCTGTCCGATTTCGAAGGCCTGGAACAGGATCCCGAGGCGATGGGCAAGATGATGCGCAAGATGGGGAAGGAGATGGGCGAAGACTTGCCGCCCGAGTTCGACGATGTGGTCAACCGGTTGGAGAAGGGACAAAGCCCCGAGGAGATCGAGTCCGCGCTGCCGGACCTGGGCGATGGCGGAGACGACGAGTATTAGCGCCCAGACACAAAAAAGAAACACAAAGGACACAAAGATCTCAAAGGAGGAATCCTTCGTGTACTTTGTGTACTTTGTGTCCTTCGTGTTTAAGCAGTTGATGTTCCCTGCTACAACGTCTTCTCGATCGTGGCGCGGTGCTCGGCGACGTGTTCGGTGGTGTCGCCCGGCAACCAGAGCAGCAGCGGCCGTTTCTCGGGGCCGCCGGCGTGGCGGGGATAGACGTGGTTCACACCTATGTCCCATTGCCTTTTCCACTAGTTCGAGCTACAGTAATCGCAGATTTAATCTTGGGGGGAAGATTTCGATTTAGGAGTGCAAAATGAAAACCCGCAGATATGCGCTTCTGCTGTTTCTGGGTGTTTTCGTCGCCGCCAGCCTCGCAGTCATAGCGTCCCCGGCAGCATACGCGCAGCAGTGCTACGATCCGACCGGCGCACCGATCCCGTGCCCCGAGAAGGAGAAGAAGCCGAGCAAGACTCCGCCGCGGCCGACCGTCACGCCCAGCGCCACCGAGACGCCCACTATCGCGTTCGTACCGCAAGCCACCGCTGTGGTAGGTACCCCGACATCCCTCGCCACGGAAACTCCAACGATTCCAAGCGACCTCCTGACCGCTCAGGCGTGCTGGGATCGTGTTTTTCTCACCGCTTACGCAACACTTACTGCTGGACCGCGCCCCGAAAACACCGCCGAGTACTTTGCCGATGTCTCAGACTGCTACCCGACTCCTACCGATTCTTACCTGCCCGTCCTCATCCCGCCGACGGCCGGCCCGGTATTCCTCAGGCCCGGGGTGAAAAACGTTCTCATTCTGGTCATGATCATCGGGGTCTTGTTCACGGGCGGCGTACTGATCGCGCGGCTCGGGAAAAAATAGTCCCAGAATCTAAACACAAAGGACACAAAGATCACAAAGGAGAAATCCTTCGTGCACTTGGTGTCCTTTGTGTTTAAGCCTGTGGGAAGCCAGCTACAACATCTTCTCGATCGTGGCGCGGTGTTCGGCGAAGTGTTCGGTGGTGTCGCCCAGCACCCACATGAGCACCGGACGTTTTTCGGGATCTTCCGGATGACGGGGCTCGAGCAGGTCCTCAAACGGCATGCTTCCCAGCCTGGCGATCAAGTCACCGTAAATGCGGCGCAGTTCGGCCAGCACTTCGTCGGCAGATTGATCGCGATGGCGCGCGAACAAAACGGGGTTGATGATCTCGAAATCCCAACCTTTGACGATCTCAGGAGAAACGCGCAACGCCTCATGCGACGGACGGCGGTCGATGTGATAGCCCATCAGCACCGTCATCCATTCGCCGAGATGCGCCAGGTTGTCCTTGGGGGACCAGCCGCCTTCGTCCGGCGCGGTCATCTGCGCGGGCGAGAGCCGCGCCACCACGTCCATCAGCGCCGTCCATTCACGCTCGATGTCGGCCAGCAGTTCTTCGGTGGATGTTGGAACCCGGGATTCGGCCATGTTTTGTTCACTCCTTCTGGAATTAGCTTAGCTTATGCGATGATTGCGTCGGGTTCGATCTTTTCCTTCTCTTGATCCTTGCGCAGGATCCAGGCCTCCCCGCGCACCAGCATCGTCCTTTTTCCCTCAACTTGTAAATAAGCTCCGTCGCACATCATGACGACCGGATTATTGTGGAAAAAATGATAATCCGCCAGCCACGCATCCTGCACGGACTGGCCGTATGCATCCAGGGCATAGTGTGTCAGAAAATTGAACGGCGTCAGGTCCAGTCCGTCGAAGTCCGCAGTACCCACCGTATTCATATCCTTGGAAGTAAGGATGTTGGGTCCGCATAAGATCGTGCCGGCGCTGAAAGCCACCAGCGGCAGGCCGGTTTGCAACTTCTTGCGCAGGTACGGCATGATCTTATTGATATGCAGGCGGTGGTTCAACAAGAACGTGTTTCCGCCGGGGATGAGCACCAGCGCGGAGCCGCCCAGGATGGCTTCGATCTCCGTCTGGGTCATCAACTCGGCATTGATCAGATCGAGGCGCGCCAGCCCCCGGAAGAAGCTCTCGGTATCCTCCAGCCACTTCTCGGCAAAGAGCGAGGCCAGCGGCATGTAGGCCACGCGCGCATCCGGTTTGCCCTCCAGGTAGGCACGGCTGGCTTCGATGATGTAACGGATGTCTTCTTTTTCACCGGGGGACGAGAACAAATGCAGGTCGACAGCCATGGGAGGATTTTACCAAACTCGAGAATCCAGGACCGCCTGGGACTAAACACAAAGGCACAAAGGAAAAGAACATGATATACCAGGAAGGATTCAACGCAAAGACTCTAAGGCGCAAAGGTAATATCAATCCTGGCGACTCTGCGTCTTCCCTGGCACCGTCCACCAGGGCAGGTGTGCGTTAAGAACCCGTGTGACCCCGAACAAAAAATCCCTCCGATGCAGATCAGAGGGATGTTTTCTTAATTGAGGGAGCGGCCTAGTAGCGCTTGCCGCCGCCGCGTTGCGGACGATGCATGCGGCCGCTGCCGCGATTGTTACCGAAACCGCTCTTGCCCTTTTCATCGCGCGGGCGGGCCAGGTTGACCTTTAGTTCGCGGTCGCCCATCTGGAAACCGTTGAACATGCTGATGGCCTTCTCGGCCTCCACCTGATTGCTCATCTCGATAAAGCCGAAGCCCTTGGACTGGCCGCTGTCGCGATCCTTGATCAGGGCCACAGAGGCCACGGTGCCGGCTTGCGCGAACAACGTACGCAGGTCGTCTTCCGTGGTCGCATATGACAAATTGCCGACGTACAACTTGGATTCCATTTTTTCTCCTAACAGCAACGCCCGCTGTGCGGCGGGCGTGTCATAGATCAGGCCTCGGAGGACCTCGAAGAGTTCACCAAACCTGTTGACAACGGGTTCAGTATATCACACGGGGTGAAGCAATCTGATTTCAGGGTTTCAGCCGCGACAGGATCGTCTTCTGTAACTTGGCCTGCACCGCGTCCCAGCCCTGCGCAGCATTGACCTTCACCCAGCGTTCAGGCTCCTGCTTCACCATCTCGAGATAGCCGGCGTGCACGCGCTGATGGAATTCGAGCGTGTACGCATCGATGCGGTTCCATTCGTAATCCTTTTGCTTTCTGCGCAGCCCTTCCTGCACATTCACATCCAGCAGGATGGTCAGATCCGGCAGCAGGCCGCCGGTGGCGTAGTCGATCAGGGCGCGCACCTGTCCCAGGTCCTGCTGGTGACCGTAGCCCTGGTATGCGAGGGTCGAGTCGATGTAGCGATCCGAGATGACGATCTCGCCCGCCGCCAGCCGCGGCCGGATGACCTGCTCGACGATCTGGGCGCGCGCGGCCTGGTACAGCAGCGTCTCCGTACGCGGGTGCATCTCCACATTTTTCAGATTGTGGATTACTTCGCGGATCTGCTCGCCGATGGAGGTCCCACCCGGCTCACGCGTGGCGAAGACCTTGTGTCCCTTGCCGCGCAGAAATTCGACGAGCGCAGGCGTATGCGAGGTTTTGCCGGAGCCTTCGGGGCCTTCAAGAGTGATGAACATGTTAGGGATTAGGGACTAGGTAATTAGGGATTGGTGATTGGTTGATCAACTTATTCCTCGGCCCTTGTCCCTAAGTACCTGATTCCGATTTACCTATTCCCTGAAAATACGCACGTGGCGTCGCGGCTCTTTGCCATACGAATGACTGACGAGCTCCGCCTGGCGCGCCATCTCATGCTGCAATCTGCGTACCAGCGACGGACCGGGAGGCAGATCGACCCAGCGCTCACCGTTCAGCACGGCCGAGATCGCCTGCTGGGTTTGCTCGCGTACCGCGTCCACCTCTTTCCCAAGCGACGGCCCTGGCCGGCCGGACTGTTCGATGCTCAGGTTATACAGGTCGCTCAGGAATTGCTCCACCTGCGCAACGGTATTGGCGCGCAGCACATAGATCGGCATGCCGCGCTGCTCGGCCTCGATCACGGTCTGCTCGCGGTTTCGATAATACGTGCGCAGGGTCACCAGCGCGTCGGCTTCGTTCACATCGCGCACCACCACCACCGGCACGCCCATACGCTTGGCGGCCTGCATCAACCGGTTGCGCGCCACGCCGTACGCGAACACCCGCACGGTCTGCAGCGCGCCCGCGGTGGACTGCACCGGCCGCGCGACCGGAGTCTGCTCCTCGGGAACGGAGACTGGCCGGGAGCCGCGGCGCAGCGGCTTTTCCTTCGTGTCCAATCTGGACTTCGCGACCGGCGCGGTTTTCTCGATGCGGATCTGCCCGTCGGCCTCGCGCATGCGGATCTCCGGCGGAAGCGGGATGCTGCGCAGCAGCGCGTCGACCGCGGCCGAGATGTCCGCGTGGACGGCGAATCGATCGCGATGCTGGATCTCGATCAGGACATCGAACGTGGGCGGAGCGCGTCGCTCGAGGACCGTTTTCTGGGTGCCGCGTCGACGCGCTTCCTCGTCTGACAGGGTCACCGCTTCGATGCCGCCGACGAGGTCGCTGAGGGTCGGGTTGAGCAACAGGTTATCGAGGGTCTGGCCGTGCGCGGTGCCGATCAACTGCACGCCGCGCT
>DASXQN010000073.1:0-4743 GCA_036507155.1 Anaerolineales bacterium | reverse complement strand
GTTGAGGTGCGGACAGCGGCGGCGCGCAGCCTTTTATCATTTGACCTTAAAAAGTCGTCCGAGTACTTGCGCGCGAAGTCGAACGATCCCGATTTCAAATCCGTCTTCATCAACGCACTGGCCGAAGAAAATCCAAAGCCCTATTTGGATTCGCTCTGCGAAATCATCGAAAAGCAATTGCAGCCCGAAAATTTCTGGGGAGGGACCATCCCATCCTTTGCGAGCTGGCATATCTTGTTCAAATATCTGGAGGGTCAAACCGAGGAAATTTTGAAGTCCGGCCAACTTGATAGGTACCTCGACGGCTTGGAGAGCGGACCTATTTATTTCTCCTCGGAACCGCGCGATCTCTACGAGTTTTATGTGAAGAACCGGATGACGGGCCGCGCCCGCAGATTCCGCGAGCACATCAACAAGTCCGCTGCATTTGACATGGAATATTACTTCAAACAAGTTGATGCCCAGTATGGGCAATTGAAAGAAAACTAGGGCGGAAGCGCGCCGCCGCGCCTGGATCGAGCTGGGTGGCGAGGAGCAGGTGAAGGAAGGCGTGCGGGAGGCGAGATTGGGACATCATCTGGAAACCCTTTGGCAGGATTTGCGCTACGGACTGCGCGTGTTGCGCAAAAGTCCCGGGTTTACAACGGTCGCGGTGCTCTCGCTCGCGTTGGGCATCGGCGCGACTACGGCCGTGTTCAGCGTGCTCAACGCTGTCGTGCTGCGACCGCTGCCCGTTGCGGAACCGGAGCGGCTGGTCGTCCTTCAGCCGGAGCTGCGAGGCAGGCGCTTTGTACTCTTTAATCCGCTCTTCGAAGAACTGCGCCGCAGCCAGCAGTCGCTGTCAGGGATGTTCGCCGTATCCGATGAGCCTTATCTTAAGGCTGCCTTCGACCATGCGGCTCCGGTCTATGTGCGCGGCAGCCTCGTTTCCGGCAACTATTTTCAAGTGCTCGGCCTTTCGCCGGCTCTGGGGCGGCTGCTCACCGGCGAGGATGACGAACCTTCGGCGGCGACTTGCGCGGCAGTCATCAGCCACGCATTCTGGATGTCAACTCTGCACAGCGAGCCGGCCGCGCTGGGGCGTCCGGTGGTTGTGCGCGAGAAGGTCTGCACGATCGTGGGCGTGGCTCCAGCCGATTTTTGCAGCCACGAGCCAGGTTACACGCCTGACCTTTGGGTACCCTTGCGGCCGCTCACCGATCCGAAATTACTGGCCAGCCCAACCATGGCCTTCTTCTCGGGCGTGATGGGCCGCCTGCGTCCCGGGGACAGCGTTGCGCAGGCCCAGACCGAGTTGACGGGTCTCTACCAGCGGATGCAAGCGGCCGACCCCCGGCCTTCTCCTCATCCTGGGGATGCGCCTCCCAAGCCGAACGACTTCAGGATCAAGGTGCTGCCCGGGGCACAGGGGTTCGACACGCTGCGGCGCCCCTTTGGCCAGCCGCTCGCTCTGGCGCTCGCGGTAGTGGGCGTGGTCCTCCTGATCGCGGCGGTAAACGTCGCCAATCTGCTGCTGGCGCGTGGAGCGGCCCGAACTACGGAACTCGCCACACGGGCGGCGCTGGGAGCCGGGCGTGGTCGATTGGTGCGCCTGCTCGTCTTTGAAGGAACCGTGCTCGCTGCTGCCGGAGCGCTCCTGGGCATTGTGTTGGCACTGCTGGCTACGCCCGCACTCTCTAAAGCGGTGTCGCTGCCGTACAAACCAATTGCGCTCAACACCGCCCCGGATGCTCGCGTTCTGGGTGTTGCTGCCGCCGCGACGATCCTCGCGGCCCTGCTGGCAGGCGTGTTGCCGGCCTTGCGATTGAGCGGGCGGAATTTGCAGTTGGGAATGGCAGGCGCCGGGCGGACGACCGGCACGCGCTCCGGCCAACGCCTCACCCGGACGCTTGTGGCGGCGCAGATGGCATTGTCTTTGCTGCTCGTCACATCGGCAGGCTTGCTGCTACGGACGATGTTGCGCGTCACCGCAGTAGACCCCGGTTTTAACTCCAGCCACGTCGTGCTCATGGACATCCGCGATACCGAGCCGGCGGCCCGGTTTGGCGAGGTGGATGCGCCCGAACAGAAGGCGCGGCGGGCAGCCCAGTATCACGCTCTCGATCAGCGCCTGAATGCGATTCCCGGCGTGGATGCCGCGAGTCTCTCGTGGCTCGGACTGTTTGGAGGCAGTTATGTCGGGTTGAACCTGTACGACGTGGACCAGCCTGAGAACAGTCATTTCACGCTGGTTGACTATATCTCGCCCCGTTATTTCGATACGGTCGGCATCCAGCTCCTGCGTGGCCGTCAATTCACAGAAGCCGACAGTGAACGCTCGTTGCGTTCCGCCGTGGTCAACGAAGCCTTCGTGCGCGAGCGGATTGGCGGCGGGCGCGAAGCGATCGGCCGCAGATTCGTGATGACATACGCAGACAATAACAGGCCGTACACCATCGTGGGCATCGTCCGCGATGCGAAATACAACGATCTGCGCGAGCCGCACGCCAAGCCCATGATGTGGGTGCCGCTAGCGCAAGCGCCGTTCAAGATTTCATCTGTCTCCCTGCGCGTTCAACCCGGCGCCGAGGCTGCCGTGGCCCGCGAGGCGCGAGCCGCTTTGACTGCGACCAGCCCACACTTGATGGTCCGGAATGTGAAGACGCTCCGCGCCCAGGTGGATCAGGCTACTGCGCGCGAACGGTTGCTATTGAGCCTGGCATTGGCCTTTGGAGGGATCGCCCTTTTACTGGCTGCGGTAGGCCTGTACGGTACACTTGCTTACGGTGTGGCGCGGCGGACGCGAGAGATCGGCGTGCGGCTCGCCCTGGGTGCGCAGCGCGGGTCCGTGCTGCGGTTGGTGCTCGTCGACTGTCTGATCCTGGTCGCGGGAGGAATGCTGGTGGGCGTTCCTCTGTCGCTTGCGGCCGGCTATCTTCTTCGTAGCTTTCTGTTCGGCGTCACCGCCTATGATGTGCCGACTCTGATTGCCGCCGGCGTGGTTCTCACGGGTGTGGCTCTGTCTGCGGCGTTTGCGCCCGCGCGGCGGGCGAGTCGCGTCGACCCGATTTTAGCTCTGAAATACGAATGACGATAATTCGGGGACAGGCTACTCAATTCCTGATTTCATAAAATAGGCACGGTCCTTGAGTTCGGGAGTTGAGTAGCCTGTCCCCAGAATTACGTCAAGATAGCCTTGACGGGGCTGGCGCGCTCGACCCCAGTCAGACGCTGATCGAGGCCCTGGTATTTGAAAGTGAACTTCTCGTGATTGATGCCAAACAAATGAAGAATGGTCGCCTGAAAATCGCGTACATGAACGGGGTCGCGGACTATGTTGTAGGAGAAGTCGTCGGTCTCTCCAATTACGTTTCCGCCTTTGACACCACCACCTGCCATCCAAAGACTGAAGCAGCGCGGATGATGATCGCGGCCATGGTCGGTCGGGGTGAGCTTTCCTTGCGAATATACAGTCCGGCCGAATTCCCCGCCCCAAATGACCAGGGTGCTGTCCAGTAGTCCGCGTGACTTGAGGTCCTGCACGAGCGCCCAGCAGGCCTGATCGACATCACGGCACTGGCTGGGGAGAACCTCGGGCAGATTGCCGTGAACGTCCCAGCCTCGGTGATAGATCTGCACAAAACGGACATCGCGCTCAACCAGCCGCCGTGCCATCAGACAGCCATGAGCGAACGTGCCGCCCTTCCGGGCATCCTCGCCATACAACTTGTATGTGCTCTCGGGTTCTTTGGTCAAATCGGTGAGTTCCGGAACCGACGACTGCATGCGAAAAGCCATTTCGAACTGCGCGATGCGCACCAGAGTTTCCGGGTCACGAATTCTTTCGTGTTCGATTCGATTCAACTCACCCAGCGCATCCAGCATCCGGCGGCGAACCGGCGACGGCACTCCGTCAGGATTGTTGATGTAAAGAACCGGATCCCCTCCCGAGCGCAGAGCCACTCCTGCGTATTGAGCTGACAGGAATCCAGCACTCCACAAGCGCGCGGAGATCGCCTGAACGTTGGCTTTGGGATGCGTGTGGGTGGCATTGAGGACGACGAAAGTGGGCAAGTCCTGGTTCATGCTGCCCAACCCGTATGCAATCCAAGAGCCCATGCAGGGCTTGCCGGCAATCATGTTGCCCGTCTGCATGAATGTAATGGCGGGCTCGTGGTTAATCGCCTCCGTGTGCACTGAACGAATGATAGAAAGATCATCCACCATTTTTGACGTGTGTGGGAGCAGCTCTGAAACCCAAGCGCCACTTTGGCCGTGCTGTTGAAAATTGAAAACGGAAGGCGCGATAGGAAAGCGCGTCTGGCCGGAGGTCATGGTCGTGAGCCGCTGGCCACGCCGGATGGAGTCCGGAAGGTCCTTGTCAAACCAATCCTTCAGGCCGGGCTTGTAGTCGAACAAATCCATCTGAGGTGGGGCGCCCACCATGTGCAGATAGATGGCCCGTCTTGCTTTAGGAGCAAAGTGCGGCAGCCCGGCAAGAGAGCCTCCTGTAGGCGCCTTGAGGACCTCTCCTAAGAGCAGCCGCTTATCGAGCAGGCTCGCCAGTGCCGCGAGCCCAAGTCCCCGGGCAGCGCTGCCAAAGAACTGCCGCCGGGTTTCCGTTACGATCGCTTCATCAAAAGGATGCATCGAATTCTCCGTTCCACCGCGTCCTCTCAAAACAAGGGTTTCTCACCTGGGTACATGATTTCATAAATACGGCAACGTATTTTCTCAGAAATTTCCAGGCGCCCTGAAGGGCGC
>DASXQN010000072.1:0-8240 GCA_036507155.1 Anaerolineales bacterium | reverse complement strand
CGCTGCGAGGTTGGCAGTGCAATGTCATTTGATACCAGATCGACGGCAGCTGGATCGCGAGGTGAGGATCGTTGGCCAGGAGCGGTTTTCCGGTGGTCGTATGCTCGCCGCCGATCACCCATGAATTCGAACCTAGTCCATCGCCCAGCGCGCCGAGCACAGGATCGAGGAGCGCCAGGTTTTGTTGAACTTGCTCAAGATCTGTGGCCGTCAATTGCATTGCCGCGCCGAGCGATGCGCCCCGATGATCGGGCATGGAATTGCCTTCCCCGATCTGATTGACGATCAGTGGATGATCCGCGGGGTAGGCCGGGAAGAGTTCGTCGACATGTTCTGCGCCTAGAGACTTCAGGAGGATCGTGCGCTCGATCTCTTCGCCCAGGTTGCCGCGCAAGTCCCACGCCATCGCCTTGCCCCAGGTAAGGCTGTTGACCGGCTCCCACGGCTCGATCTCATACCCCGGCGTGAGCAGTTTGAGAATTGCGTATTCCAGGCTGAGGGCGGTGCCGTCGTGGTCTTTCAGGTAGGCGTTGACGCCATCCGCATAGGCTTGCAGGATGGCGCGCGAATCCGGTCCCATGTGATCCCATTCCTGCTCCGCGGTCTTGCGCCAGCCAAGCGTACGCAGGAATGCATCTGTCTCCAATTGTCCGGATCCGAACATTTCGGACAACCTGCCCGAACCGATGTGGCGCCAGGCATCCATCTGCCAGAAACGGTCCTGCGCGTGCACGTAGCCTTGCGCGAAGAACAGATCGTGAAGCGACGACGCGTAGACGTGCGCAACGCCCATGCGATCCCGGTAAATGTCAACCGCGCTGTCCAGTCCGTCGGCCGCGACCTCACCGTCGATGATGGGGAAGGATTGCGGCGCCACCGTGCCGGGCAGATAGGACCTGAAATAAAAAGCGCCACCCGCTCCGAGCAGGATGGCGATCACGAGCACTACAATCAAAGCCTTGGATAAGAAGCCGCGCATTTTCATCGGTGCTCCTCCATAGTGAACTGCTTGTAATTATACTGCCTCCGCTCATTCTGCTGCTGGGGCCGTGTGGAGGTCGGATGGTAGAATTCCACGGCATGAAAACTCCAAAGACCATTTCTCGAACTGAGTGGGCGGCGCTTATCCTCGGCGTCTCGATGCTGCTCGGAATAATGGTCCGTATCTTTCCGGGACTCATGGTTGGCTTCCCGATCAACGATGGGGGTATGTTCATGGTAATGGTCCGGGATCTGCGCGCCAACGGTCTGGCGCTGCCGGCATTCACGGAATACAACGACGCGAGCATACCATTCGCGTACCCGCCTTTCGGATTCTATGTAGCCGCGCTTCTCGGGGGCGCGGGTATTCCGGCGTTGGATGTTTTGCGCTGGCTGCCGATGGTCGTCAACTTTCTGTCGATCCCCGCGTTGTATTTCCTGGCCGCCACACTATTGGAGGACCGCGCCGGCGCGGCAGTGGCGTCGGCTTTCTTTGCCCTCACCGCCGGAAGTTACAGCTGGCAGATCATGGGCGGCGGGCTCACGCGCGCCCTCGGAATGCTGTTCCTGGTCCTGGCTGTACTTTCGGTCTATCTGATGTTTCGGCGCGGCGAACCGAAGATTGTGGTGCTGTCCATCGTGCTTTGTTCGTTGGCTGTGACCAGTCATCCGGAGGTCAGCCTTGCCACTGCGGCGAGCTGCGCGCTGTGCTGGTTATTCTTCGGCCGCACCTGGCGCGCCACCGGCCAGGCCGCGATCGTTGCCGCCGGCGCACTTTTGCTCACCGCGCCGTGGTGGGGGACTGTGCTGGCGCAGCATGGGCCGGCACCCTTTCTTTCCGTCGTCCACAGCGGTGCCTATGTAAGTTCACCTTTGATCGCGATCTTCCGGGAATATCTTGCGCCTGCAAGTCTTCTTGCGCCGATCGGTGTCTTCCGCCTTGCAGGCTTGGCCTGGTCCCTGTGGAAAAGAAAATACTTCCTGCCTGTATGGATGCTGTTGCCTTACTTCGCCGAGCCGCGCAGCGCGCCTGCAATGGCGTTCATCGCAGGCTGCATGCTGGCCGCGATCGGACTCACGCAAGCGCTTCCGTGGGCAGTCGATCGGATAGCCCGGCGGCCGGCAACCGAAGCAGCTCTGGATTTCACGAAGCGCAACTGGCTGAGCATCTCAGTCCTGGTAACCGTCCTCGCGATGTTCGTCCAATCGGCGCTGTATGACTTTCGCTTGATCAAGACAAGCCTTGTGCCGCCCGAACCGCAAGACGCAATGGCCTGGGCTCGCGACAATACGCCGTTGCAAAGCCGATTCCTTATCCTGACAGGCGAGCACGGGATCATGACCGATCCGATCCAGGAGTGGTTTCCGGCGCTCGCCGGGCGACGCAGCCAGACGACACTGCAGGGCCTGGAATGGACTCTCGGTCCGGACTTCTTCCCGCGGCTCTCGCACCTGGTTGACCTACAGGACTGCCGCGACGTGGCCTGCGTGGAAAACTGGTCTGCCACAACGGAGCTTGACTACACTCATGTGTTGATTCAAAAGGCGCCGAGCATGCGGCCATTGCTCGACGCCTTTTCTATTGATCCAGACTATCAGCGGATTTACGATAACCCTGAAGCCGCGATCTTTGTAAAGTAGCAGGATTTACTGCACGACCCCCAGCAAACGAGGGTACCAATACCACAGGATATCGGCCGCCGGCTTGCCATGCGTGGAGGCCGACTTGTCTTGCAAAGCGGCCGGCGTATAAAAGCCGCGGCTGACGATCCCGCTGACCCAGGCTCGCCCGTTCACCGCGGTTAACATCGCTTCGTACAGCGCGGCCTGGCTCTCGAGGTCCAGAGACACCGACGCCGCGTCGGGATTGGGCCGACTGAGGGTCATCCAGTCCAGGCAGCCTCCGGCGCCATCGTTCAAACAGCCGGTTGCGGCGCCGGTCGCGGATGGATACGCGAGCGCGATGTAGATCGGCTTGTTTAGCAGCGAGGCCAGGGGCGAGATCTCATTATCGAGCAGGCGGCCAGCCTCGTTGGCCAGATCCGCCTTCGACGCGGAGGGCTGTCCGGTGAGTGCCGCCGACCACAATAGATAGATGCCATCGGTATCTTGTAAGAAGCTCAAGGTGGTCTGCAGGCTCCCGGCGGTATAAGGCAGCGCCCACAGCACCTTGCCGCTGAAGTGCTGACGCACCTCGGTGATCACCGTCCTCCAGCGGATCTCGGCATCGGCCGGCACATCCGACGAGGAGCCGTCCGCGAGCTTGCCACCCGGCAACGCGGGCGCAATCCAGTCGCCGCCCAGAATCAAGGTGTCCGCGCCTGTCTGCGCGGCCAGGTCGGCATAGTCCACTGCAAACGCGCGATAGTGATCGAACCAGGTCTGCCACCAAAGCGCATCGCGCGGCGCAGCGGACCAGAACTCCGAGGCCGTAGTCGCGAAGCGCGGCGTGGGGAAGACGGCCGTATTCAATCCGAGGGCCCGCGCCTGGCTGACCATGATAGCCGAATCGATCCACATCGGATCCTTGCCGGGCACGGGGGCGAAGCTCAGCGGCGCGAAGGTGGAGTAGCCCCACGTGGGTGTGATCACCACCTGGTTCGCGCCCAACGCCTGGATGTTCGTCAAGGCCTGGGGCGCGTAGTAGGACCAGTTGGGTCGAAAGGTCGGTTGCAGCTCAACACCGGCCATAAAGCCGCCGGCCCGCGGCGTGATCGCGGCACCGACCAGCGTGGTCGGCTCCGGATTTTCATACCACATCCAGGCGGTGACCGAGTCCTGGATATCCTGCGCCGCCAGGCTGGTGGAGATTGCACGGCCGATCGCATGCTCGCCGGCGGTAGCGACGTCGTCCGCGCTTCCGCATTGGCCGTTGCGGCAATAACGATAATAGAACGTGCCGAGCACGTTGAGCGGCCCGTAGAGTTTGTAAGCCCAGCGATTGTTTCCGAGCGGCCACATCGGCAGCGGCTCCGTCCAACCGTATGGATTGAATTGAATGTAAGTGATGTCACCGGCCGGCGTGACCGATGGCACGTTCACCTCGAACAGAATTGGCGCCGAGGCGCCGGCCTGCCAGGTTTCCACCTGGTCTTGCAGGATCAAATCCTGCGGTGGAACGATAAACTCGCGCAGCACGAACTCCCCCTCGCTGCGATGTTCCGCGTTCCAGAAGCCATCGCCCAGAGTGTATTTATATTGGACATAGGATCCCACCGGGAGTCGCACCGTTGTTTGGTAGCGGCCGTCTGCAGTTAGATTCATGACCGGCATGCGATCTGCGTTCGTGCTGACACCTCCTTGCAGGTCCGCGAAGGTGTTGCCGAGCTGCAGCAGATTGCCGGCGATGCGCACCGGCGCGCCTGCCACAGTATTGGCCGGCACGGCAACTGAGAATGTCACGCTGACGAACGGCGACGGACGGGCGTGGATCTCAACGGTCGTATTCTGCTGCGCACCGACGGCCGCGCCCTGCTGAAACGGCAGGTAGATTCCATCGAGCGAATAGGCGACAAGATTGTGAACGCCCACCGGAAGTCCTTGAAGATCAAAACGGCCGGCGGAATCCGTGAGGGACTGTACGCCGCCAGCGGTCACCAACAGGCCGGGAATCGGCGCGCCGGTGTCTGCATTCAACACGCGGCCCTGGATGCTGCCGGTCGGGCGCGCGTAATTCTTGTCGGCCCAGTCGCTGACGATATCCTGCACCTCACCCGGCCCGACGACAGACCACAATCGATAGCGAACCACCGCGCCCAGGCTCGTATCCTCGAGGACCTGGACCGTGCTGCGGCGAAGATAACGATACTTTATGATCGCGTTCAGCGGCAGCGGTAGGACGGCCGTATAGGTCAGCGAATCGCGAGGCGCCATCGGATAGAGGACTGGATTGAGCGATAGGCCGGTGACCTCGTCGAGGATCGCAAGCACGAGGGTTTCACCCGGCAGCAGCGGCTCCAGGATGGTGGCGATGAACGTGGTCTGTGCCATCGGCTGCGGCGTGGGCGAAGGCCCGGCCACCGGTGGCACCACCGAAGGCTGACTTGGCAGGCTCGGCCACTTGATAAGTGAAAACGTGCACGCCTGGCTCGTGAAAAGAATGACGCACAATAAGACGGAGACCGAACGAGCTGTTCGTGCGGATGGATTTCTCATTTTCCCTCTCCGGGTACAGCCGAGGTTTTGGATGGCTGTCGCCCGGCATAAGCGACGAAGCTCAAACCAATGCTGATGAAGTACAGCAATATCATCGGTATCATCACGAGCGTCATGTTGACCGGGTCGACGGTCGGCGTAATGGCAGCCGCGAGGACGGCGATCAAGACGACGGCCAGGCGCCACTGCTGCGCAAGGAACTGCGGCCGAATGAGTCCCAGAGCGGTGAGGACATAGATCAGCAGCGGAAACTCGCAGAATATGCCTATCCAGAACATGAGGTCCGTCACGAATCCAAAATAGGACTGCGGCCGCAATTGCGCCTGAATTCCCATGAAGTTTAGCAGAAACGGCAGGGCTGTGGGAAGCAGCATGAAATAGGCGAACGCCATGCCCGCAACGAACAGCATTGTGGCCAGCGGGATTCCCACCAGACCGAATTTTTTCTCGCGCGGCTTGAGGCCGCCCTTCGCGGCGAACAGCCAAAACTCAAAGGCGATGTACGGCAACGCGATCGTGACGCCGCTCAAGAGCGCCACGCGCATGAATACCCCTACGGATTCGGTCACCTCGATCGCCCTGAGCGCTCCCAATCCGCCTATCGGGCGCGCCAGGTATTCTATGATCCGTTGGGTGAAATAGAAGGAAAAACCAACGCCCAATGTCAATCCGATGACCGCGCGAAAGAGATGCTTGCGCAGGGCGTCGATCTCCGCCCAGATGAATGCGCGCATGGCCCTATCGGTGACGACGCCGGTCAGCACGTCCGCAAGCGGATGCTCTTCAGGCTCGGCATTCAGGAAGCGATTGAAGCGCGCGAGCAGCCGAAAAGGGAACGCGAGGATATTGAGGATCAGGCGGAAGGGAAAGGAGACGATCCGCCAAAGCGCCGCGAAAAACCTACGCATCTTCGTCCGGGTCGGCGGCCGGGGACGGCGGTTCGGCGTCGGCAGCGGAGTCAGCGGCGGGCGGAGAAGACGGAGCGGATGGCTGAGAGGCGCGGGAGCGTCGGCGGTCCGGATCGATCACGTTCTGAATATCTCGGGTGGCATCATCCAGGTCTACGTTCGCGCTGCGCATCAGGCTGGTGGGCAGGTTGCGGATCTCGCGCGAGGTGCGCTGAAACGCGCGCCAGCCCTCGGAGTTGACCAGTTGATTCAGCCACGCGCCAATCGTCCGACCCGCCTTCTGCATGTCGTTGGGGCCGAGGATGATGATCGCGAGAATGATGATGAAGATAAGTTCGGAGGGGCCGATGCCGAGGATTTCCATAAGGGGCCGTGCGCCGGCTACGTGTTTGCGTCCGCCGGAAGCTTGTGCGCGAGATTCTTGAAGACCTGCCGGATCTCGTTCTGGTGATCGGCCAGCGCGCCGAGCACGCCGTTGACAAAACGCGGCGCCGAATCGGAGCCGTATAATTTGGCCAGCTCTACGGCTTCGTTGATCGCCACTTTCAGCGGCGTCTCGCCCTGGACCGCGAACTCCCAGAAGGCGATGCGCAAAATGTTGCGGTCGATGGCCGCGATCTGATCCAGCGGCCATTCGGGCGCATACTTCGCGATGGTGACATCCAGATGTTCGATAAGGGGAAACACACCGAAGAGGATCTGGCGGGCGAACTCGGCCAGGTCGTCGGCGAGCGGCGTATCCTCCAGGCGCGCTTTGAAGACGTCGCCGGGCGTGTGCTGTGTGATATCGATTTCGTAAAGTGCTTGCAGGGCCAGGCTGCGCGCCCTGGTTCGTGATTTCATACTGCTCCTGATCGCAAATTCTTCACCTGGAGTGCGCCGGCGTTGGCAGGAAACTCATGCGTTGGTTTGGATGACTGGGCAGCACCTTGTCTTCTACGCCTCGGCGGTGTCCTCGTAATCGATGTCTTCGATATGGATGTCGACGCGGCCCACGTCCATGCCGACCATTTCCTGCAGCGCCCGCGACACCTGCTGCTGGACATTGCGACTGACCTCGCGGATGTTAACGTCCTGCTTCACGACGAGCAACAGATCCGCAAAAACCATCCCGTCCTGGATCTCGATCTGCACGCCGTCACTCGCGCCGCGCCGAAACAAGCGGTTGACCCCGCCGGATACGGGCGCCATCCGGCTGACGCCGGGAACGCTCAATGCGGACAGGCGCGCGATCGTGGTGAGTACTTCGGGAGCTACGGTGGTCTTGCCGGTGGAATCGGAGGGTTCTGCCATGGCGGCTTACTACATCATCGCCATGCCGCCATCCACGCCGAGCACCTGCCCGGTGATGAACGCGGCCTGGTCGGAGGCCAGGAATGCGACTGCGTAAGCGACCTCTTCCGGCTTGGCCTTGCGCGCCAGCGGCACCATCTTCAGTGCAGCTTCCAATACCTCGGGTGCCATAGCGTCCAGGATCTCGGTGTCGACGAAGCCCGGCGCCACCGCATTGACGGTGATGTTGCGCGCCGCGACCTCGCGGGCCAGCGCCTTGGTGAAACCGATCTGGCCGGCCTTCGAAGCCGAATAGTTCGTCTGGCCGGGATTGCCCATCAGGCCCGCCACGGAGGCGACATTGATCACGCGGCCGTAGCGCTTCCGCATCATATGCTTGACCGCGGGCTTGGAACAGTTGAATGTACTCTTAAGGTTGGTGGTGATGACGGCATCCCAATCGGATTCAGGCATCATCATGATGAGCTGGTCCCGCGTGATGCCCGCGTTATTGATGAGGATCGACAGATCCCCGAACGTGTCGATCGCGAATTTCACCAGCCCTTCAGCCTGCTTGGTGTCCGACACATCTGCCTGCGCCGCGGCGGCTTTTCCGCCGGCGGCCTCGATGTTCTTGACGACCTCCTGCGCGGCGTCCGGCGATGAATTGTAATTGACGACGACGCTGGCGCCGCGCGCGGCCAGCTCCAATGCGATGGCGCGACCGATGCCGCGCGATCCACCGGTGACGAGCGCAACGCGATTCTCCAACGACGCAGAAGTCATGCGATTGTCCTCACGCTTCGATTATACATCATCAACGGCCGCGGCATTCTCTGCACTGGCTGAGCGCTCAGCGACACGCCGTCAGTCGTTCAATCTCAATCCGAAGGCAAGACCCAGCCCGCAGGCGAGCGAGACGGC
>DASXQN010000071.1:0-1634 GCA_036507155.1 Anaerolineales bacterium | reverse complement strand
CATCCCGATGAACCGGCTCGGCACCGCCGAAGAATGCGCCGGCGCCTTCCTGTTCCTGGCTTCCGAGGAGATGTCGGGATACATGACCGGGCAGATTCTGGAAGTGAACGGCGGGCAGTACATGCCATAAGAGCAGGTCCGAGGGCCGAGGTACGAGGTACGAGTAACAACAAGAACGAAAACCAAGCTTCGGAGGCAAAATGTTCAACTTGTCGGGCAAGGTGGCGCTCGTCACGGGCGCGTCGCGCGGGCTGGGCTGGGCGATGGCGCAGTCGCTGGCATCCGCCGGCGCACACGTGATTCTGAACGCGCGCGATGAAGCGGTGTTGAAAGAGCGGGTGAAGGAACTCGCTGCCAAAGGGATGAGGGGCGAAGCGGCAGCCTTCGACGTCACCGACCATGCCGCCGGTGCCGAATGTATTGGTGCCGCGGCAAGAAAGCACGGTCGCTTCGACATTCTGGTTGCCAATGCCGGCATCCAGCACCGCAAACCGATCACAGAGTTCGACGCCGCCGACTTCGAGCGCGTCGTCGCCACCAACCTCACTGCGGTGTGGGCTTTGGCAAAGGAAGCGGCGAAGGTCATGATTCCTGCAAAGCGCGGGCGCATCATCATGACCGGCTCGGTCAGCGCCATTCTCGCCAGGCCCACGATTTCTGCCTACATCGCCAGCAAGGGCGCGGTTCACGCCCTGACCCGGGAACTGGCGGTCGAGCTGGCACAGCACAACATTACCGTCAACTCGATCGCGCCCGGCTATTTCGCCACCGAGATGAACACCGCTCTGATCCAGAACAAGGAGTTCAACGACTGGGTGTGCAAGCGCACGCCGGCCGGCCGCTGGGGCAAGCTCGAGGAGATTGGTCCGGTCGCGGTGTTCCTGGCTTCCGACGAAGCATCTTACGTCAACGGCCATGTCCTGGTGACGGATGGAGCATTTTCCGCCGCAATGTAAAAGCAGGTACGAGGGCCGAGGTTCGAGGGCCGAGCAGTAAACCCTCCGACACCCGGACGCTCTGGAGAGAAAAGTGGCAAAGTTCAAAATTGGTATATCGCGGGATGCCATTACCGCTAACGGCACGGTGTTTGGCGAGGAAGCGTTCAAGGTGCTCGAGGATCCTGCGGTCGAATGGGAATTCCTGCCGGAGAAGGTCGCGGAGTTGCCGCCGGAATACGGTGATACCTACGACGCAATTTGTCTGATGTCGGCGAAAGTCACGCGCAAGACCTTGTCGGTCGCCAACCGCAAGGTAAAGTTGATCGCGCGGTTTGGAGTGGGTTACGACTCGGTGGATGTGCCGGCCTGCACTGAAAACGGCGTCATGCTGACCATCACGCCCGATGGTGTCCGCCGCCCGGTGGCGGCGAGCGTGATCGGATTCGTGCTGGCATTGGCGCACCGCATGTTCCTCAAGGACCGGCTTACTCGCGAGGGGCGCTGGGCGGAGAAGGGCAATTATCTCGGCAGCGGCCTGATGGGACGCACGCTCGGCGTGATCGGAGTGGGCAACATCGGCAAGGAGATCATTCGCCTGGCGCAGCCCTTCGGGATGCGCCTGCTGGGTTGCGATCCACATGTGCCGCAATCGGCCGTTGCTTCGCTCAACGTCACCATGGTGGACAAGGACACGCT
>DASXQN010000070.1:0-1896 GCA_036507155.1 Anaerolineales bacterium | reverse complement strand
CCGAAATTATGAATGGCGGGGATCAGGCCGATCAGCAGGGCGGAGTCGGTCAGTTGTCGAACGAACAGGGGGATGATAGCGAGGAACGAACCGAAGCCGAGCGCGAACCCGAAGAAGCCACCGTCCAGCATGCCGATGATGAAGTTGAAGCGCAAATTCCGGCGGACGTAGGATTCGATGGGGGCGAGGGACACGCGCTCGATTTTACCATCTTGACAATTCGCGCTTCCGCAGTACAATAAAAACGAACGTTCGTTCATTTCTGGAGGTTCGGAATTTGAGCGTTGAAACAGTATCCAAAGGCGAGCGCACCCGCCAGGTCATCCTGGACGCGGCCTATGATCTGTTCATGGAGCACGGCTTCCACGCCACGTCCATGCGCCAGATCGCCGAGGCGGCCGGCCTGGCGCTGGGCGGGATCTACAACCATTTCTCCAGCAAGGAGCAGATCTTCGCTGCCATCGTACGCGCGAAGCACCCGTACCGTCAGATCCTTCCGCACATGCTGGCTGCGGAGGGCGAGACCGTCGAGGAGTTCGTGCACAACGCGGCGCAGGCGATGTTGGCCGAGCTGGGCAAGCGGCCGGACTTCCTCAAGCTGATGTTCATCGAGATCGTGGAGTTCAACGGCCAGCATGTCTCGCTGCTGCTCAAGGACATAGCGCCGCAGATCCTGCCGATCTTTGAGAGGCTGGTGCGCGTGCGCAAGAATTTGCGGCCGATCCACCCGGCCATCTTGATGCGTTCCTTCCTGGGCATGTTCTTTTCTTTTTATGTGACCGAACTGTTCCTGGGCAGCAGCATTCTGGGAAAGCTGATGCCGAAAGACAGCTTCGAGAAGTTCGTGGACATCTATCTGCACGGCATATTGAAAAATCCGGAGGCCGCATGAGATCCCGCCTTTTGTCCGTGATCCGCAAGGAGTTCATTCAGATCTTTCGCGACCCGCGCACGCTGGTGCTGATCATCGTCATGCCGATGATCCAGCTCTTCCTGTTGGGCTACGCGGCCACGACAGACGTCAAGAACATCTCGCTGGCGGTCTGGGACCAAAACCACACGCCGGAGTCGCGCGCCCTGCTGGACGCCTTCCGCTCGGCGAATTACTTCAAAATCACGTACATGGTCGGCTCCGAGGACGAATATCGGCGGCTGATCGAGACCGGCAAGGCGCGCGCCGCGCTGATCATCCCGCCCGACTACGACCGCCGGCTTCTGCAAGGCGACGCGCAGGTCTCGATGGTGCTGGACGGTTCGGACGCGACCGTGGGCGGGACCGCCCTCTCGACCGCGCGCCTGATCGGACAGGCATACGCGACCCGCGTCATGGCGGAGCAGGCCAACCTGAGAGGCCGCGCCGCTGCGATCACGCCTCCGCTGGAAGTGCGTACGCAGGTGTGGTACAACCCGGACCTGGTCTCGGCCTACTTCAACATCCCCGGCGTGATCGGCATGATCCTATCGTTCATCACCGCGCTGCTGACGGCAACCGCCGTTGTGCGCGAACGTGAGCGCGGCACGATCGAGCAGCTGATCGTCACGCCAATCCGCTCCTGGGAACTGATCGTGGGCAAGATCCTGCCGTACGTGGCGCTGGCCTTCGTGGATGTGATCGAGATCCTGATCATCGGCCACTTCTGGTTCAAGGTGCCGATCCGCGGCGATCTTGGCCTGATCCTGCTGCTCTCCGGGCTGTTCGTGCTCTCGAGCCTGGGGATCGGGTTGTTCGCGTCCACCATCGCCAACACACAGCAGGAAGCCATGATCACGGTCATGGTCACGATGCTGCCGAGCATCTTCCTCTCCGGCTTTTTCTTCCCGATCGATGCCATGCCCAAATTCCTGCAGATCATTTCGTACGCGATCCCCCTGCGATATTTCCTGGTGATCATCCGC
>DASXQN010000069.1:0-1504 GCA_036507155.1 Anaerolineales bacterium | reverse complement strand
GTTCGTTTCGTGCGCTCCGGCGTCAGCGATGAAAAATCATCGCAGGCGAGGAGACATCATTCCTTCGCCGAGGGGTTGCCGACATCCGGGAACCATGTCTTCTGCAGCACTTGCCTCGCCATCTGCCGATCGAGGTGCGGGAAGATGAGAGATCTAAACGCAAACGCCACCTGATCGTATTCGCGTTTGCAGTTATGAGCGCGACCCTTCGGGAGATAGTCCTTTGAATCGCCCTTCACAAAATCCGCGAACAGAATGGGGTCGGCGCCATAGGCGAGACAGAGGAGATTGTAGAAGCGCTGCGCCGGAGCGGCGTGAACATCAGAGAAGGCCGCAAGGGGTGCCGTCACTTCCGAACCCATTACATATTTCTTGTAGGAATATGCCGCGCCGATAATCAGCCCTCGCGCCTGCTCTTTGTTGAATTCCAGCATGATGAAAGTTGCGAAGTGGTCCGCGGCGTCCTCCGCATTACCGAAGATCGGCAATTCCAGTATCTCGAACATGGCATGGCCCATCTCGTGGGCGAAGACATAGAAGAACTGCCCGATCACCGCATCCGCTGGTGTGACCCCGGCGGCAGTTGTCTCCCTGGGCATTCCGCGGCGGATCTCTTCCAGGTACTCGTAGCAGACGCTCACATCAGGCCGGTGATACCAGGCGTTCGATACCCCATCACATCCGACCGTCCTCAGAGTCAGATCGATGGGCAGCCGGAAGGGGCTGAAGATTCCCTGCAGCTTCTCGAGGGCACCGCGCTCCTTGAGCATCTGATAGAGCGGCTCGTGCGCGGGATTGGTGGGGGGCACATATTCCACGCGCATCCGGTTCGGCTGTGCGTCGGCCGCGCCTGCCGGGGGCATCAATATCAGCGAGGAACAGACCGCACTGGCGGCGATCCACCCCACCGACCCTATGGAGCAAGTCCACCTCATGACGTCCTCGCAGATCCCACATCGGCGTGGAGCGGTGCGTGGAGCCCGCCGAAGCGGGCTCCTGGCGCCGGTACGTTCGCCTGCTGCTGCGCGCCGTCTCCCGCTGTCAGGGAGGGGTTACTGGGTCTTGGCGGACGGCCTGCCGTCCACGATGTACAGCTTTTCGCCGGAACGGAAGATGATCGCGCCGTCCGATACTTCCCGGGCGCCCAGCTTCGCGACATGTCCGGACGCGTCACCCTTTGCCGCTCCCTTGGAGATCTTGAAGCCCTTCATATCGACGTAAATACCCTCGTTGTTGCCGAGTTGTCCGAGCACGTCCTGCGAACTCGAAGTCCAGTCATTGCTGGTACCTCTCATCAAGGGCGAGTCCTGCCATGGCGATTGGGCGAGCGCCAACGTTGCGGCCCCAGCCGCAATGCAGACGGCGGTAGCGGCCCCGAGGGCCAACAAGGTGCGCTTCGACAGTGACATTGCGATTCTCCTGGTTCCGCTGGCGTTAGATTTCGACGGATGCTCAGTCTGCCATCCGAGCGTGCAGACTAGGCACGGGGCATGACGGGCGAAAT
>DASXQN010000068.1:0-5799 GCA_036507155.1 Anaerolineales bacterium | reverse complement strand
ATCGAGCTGTTGCGCGGCCGGCGCCGCTTCGACGATCGGCTCGATCACATCCAGCACGGGCGGCAGGTTCTGAAAATCGGGGGAGGAGATCATCGGCAGCAACGCCTGTAATCCGTTCGACCACGTGCGCGGGCGGGCCGGATGCGACCATTCGCGGATCAATTCCAGAAATTCGTCGGGCGTTTCGATCCGCAAACGCGTGAGGCTGGTCGTCAGCAGCGCGGATCGCACATTCGGATCACGCACCTGTTGGGTCCAGGCTGTCAGCCGCGCCAGCAGGCGCTCCTCCTGCGGCGGGATGCGGCCGAGCAGGAAGGCAGCCAGAAGCCGCGTCTCAAGGTAGCCTTGATCCCATAACAGGTCGGCCAGGTCCAGCGCGGCGGACGGATACTCGCTGGCCGGCGCGTTGAGTTCCTGCTCGATCTGACGCAAGATCATCGGTGGCGTTCGATAAGTGGAAAGGTTGGATCCCGGCGCGGCGCCTTCCGCTTTGCGCAGCGTGTGGTCGACATAGGAATCCAGCATTTCGTGCAAATGCACGAGGAACTCTTCCGGCACGTAAAAGAAATCCGCCAGGCGAGTGGCTTGTTTCCGCAGGCGGGCGAGGTCGATGGCTGGCATAAGCGGTTTCAGGTCTTAAAATGTCAGGTGTCAAGTGCCGGCTTCATTTTACCTGACACTTGACACCTGACACGTGGCACTTAAACACGTGACACTTGACACCTAAACACGTCACACTCTAGTACGCTCTTGCGAAGTAAACCTTCTTTTCCGCTTTCTTGCCGCACACGATGCACGTGCCGGTGCCGCCGGGCTGTCCCTCGAGCGGGATGCAACGCGTTGTGGCCTTGGTATCTTCTTTGACCTTCGCCTCGCATTCCTTGCTCTCGCACCACCAAGAGAACGCCCAGCCATCAGCCACGACCTGCTTGAGCTCCTCATAACTCTTTGGGTCATGGATGTTGGCGTCACGGAAGGCGGTGGCACGCGCCAGCAGCGAAGCCTGTATCTCGGTTAGGAGAGCGGCTACAGCGTCAGCCAACCCCGCCTGCTGAACGAAAGACTTGCCCTCCTTGCCGGGCTTGTCGCGGCGTGCCAGGGCGACGCTGCCTTTTTCGATGTCCTTGGGACCGATCTCCAACCGCAACGGGACACCGCGCATTTCCCAGTCGTTGAATTTGAAGCCGGGCGTGACCTCGTCCCGGTCGTCCAGTTTGACTCGGATGCCGGCGGCCTTCAGCTCCGCAAAGACGCGCTCCGCCACTGGCTTCACCTGGCTCTTTTCCGCATCGTTCTTGTAGATCGGAACGATGACCGTTTGGATGGGAGCCAGCCGTGGGGGCAGGACCAGCCCCTGATCGTCGCCGTGCACCATGATCATCGCGCCGATCATGCGCGTCGAGAGTCCCCACGAAGTGGTTTCGCACAGTTGCAGGGTGTTGTTTTGATCCAGGTATTGGATCTCGAAGGCTTTGGAAAAATTCTGACCGAAGTAATGCGAGGTGGCGGACTGCAATGCCCGCTTGTCCTGCATCATGGCTTCGATCGATGTGGACATGACCGCGCCGGCAAACTTCTCGGTCTCGCTCTTGTAGCCTTTGATCACCGGGATGGCGGCCTCGCTGATCGCCACGTCCGCATAAATATCCAGGATGCGAAAGGTCTCCTCCTTGGCCTCCTTCGCGGTGGCGTGGGCAGTATGGCCCTCCTGCCAGTAAAACTCGGTCGTGCGCAGGAAGAGCTTGGTGCGCAATTCCCAGCGCACCACGCTGCCCCATTGGTTGATCAGGACGGGCAGGTCGCGCCAGGACTTGATCCATTTGGCGTACATGTAGCCGATGATCGTCTCCGAGGTGGGGCGCACGACCAGGGGCTCCTCGAGCTTCTCTCCGCCGCCATGCGTCACCACGGCCAACTCTGGCGAAAAGCCCTCAACGTGCGCCTTCTCTTTTTCGAAGAATGACATGGGAATCAGCATGGGGAACGCCGCGTTGAGGTGGCCCGTCTCTTTGAAGCGGCGGTCGAGCGCGGCCGTGGTGTTTTCCCATAGCGCCCAGCCATACGGACGCACGACCATGCAGCCGCGCACGGGCGCGTAATCGGCCAGCTCGGCTTTCAGTACGATCTTGTTGTACCACTCGGCAAAGTCTTCCGAGCGGGTGGGGAGCTTGTCTTCAGCCATGGTTTCCTCTACGAGATTCAGGTTGCAGGTTTAAGGTTTAGGGTTTGGAAGCTGAAGATCTGTAGAAACCTTCAAACTTTCCAACTCTCAAGCGCTTTTACGGCAGCTGTAACATCCGGCGCAAATTGCAGCAGCACGCGTTGTTTATCGCTGGTGTAATCCGCCAGTTTTTCGAAGACCTGATCGAAGACGGTCTGCCAGCCGCCGCCGATCAGGATGAGCGGCCTCCGGGGCAGGGCTTCCACGATCATCAGGTTCCAGGCGAGCGAGATCTCCGTCAGCGTGCCGGGGCCGCCGGGCAAAGCCAGCGCCGCATCGCAATCCCGGACGAGGATCTGCAGCCGTTCGATCAATGATTCCTTCTTGCGTTCTTCCATGACCCACTGATTCGCGCCGGCGCCGCGCCAGCGTTCGATCTCCGCGCAAGTCACGCCGACGACGTGCCCACCCGCCTCACACGCGCCGCGGCTGACGGCTTCCATCGTGCCGATGTAGCCGCCGGTCAGGACCGTGTGGCCGCGTTCGGCCAGCAGCCTGCCGAGTTCCTGCGCTTCGGAGTAGGCCGCCGACCCTTCTTTGGGTTGAGATCCGCCGAATACACTTACGTTCATCCGATCATCCTCACAATTGGCCGAACTTGATCGGCCGCATCCAAACAAAAACGGCTCGCCAGGTCTGGGGAGCCGTTGGGGCGTGCGAACGCGAACCTATCCAGACCAGGCGTGTTTTTGTATTCGCGGCGACGGGACCGGGTTCCTCAACATGACGACGATTATACACGCATCTCCGCGTTTGGCAAAGAATCCTGCGGGACTGGTTCCGGACATCCCGGGGTAAAATCATTCGCGAACGCAATGAATCCATTTTGCAAGCTCTCCAACGTATGTCCAGGCCGCGTGAGGACGCTGTGACGGACCTGTCCGCGCGCCTGCTCGACCCGAAGCTGCTTCCGCCCGAACGGCTGACTCTGCTCCGACAGGTCGCCGCCCAGGCCGCGGCCTCGGGAGCGTCCGCGTACATTGTGGGCGGCTTCGTCCGGGACCTGCTGCTCGGGCGGCGAGTCTCAGACTTTGACATCGTGATCGAAGGCGACGCGATCCGCTTCGCGGATGTGCTGGTGAATGCACTTGGAGGAACTGCGGCCCGACACGCGAAATTCAGGACGGCCACCTGGCATCTTGCGAATTCACGCGTTGGGGATCGGGATCTGAAGTTCATCGACCTGATCACGGCGCGCACGGAAAGCTATTCAGTGCCGGGCGCACTGCCCACGATCGAGCCGGCCACGATCGACGACGATCTGCGCCGGCGCGACTTCTCCATCAATGCCCTCGCGATGCGGCTGGACGGCGAACACTTCGGCTCGCTGCTGGATCCGCTCAAAGGGTTGCAAGACCTCGGGCGCGGTGTCGTGCGCGTCTTGCACGCGCGCTCGTTTCTCGACGATCCGACTCGCATGCTAAGAGCCGTGCGATACGCCGCGCGTTATGGATTTGCCCTGGGCGACGAAACCCGCCAGCTCATCAATCCAGAGTCACGTTCCACCTTATCCAAACTAAGCGGCGAACGCGTGCGTCGAGAATTCGATCTCATCTTTGAAGAGGAATACGCGGCTGAAATCTTGGCGCGCTTGGGAGAGTTCGATCTGTTCACGCCCCTCCATCCAAAATTGTCGGCCGCCAACCACCAACTGCCAACCATCACGGAGCCTCCGTCCGAATGGGGCGAGTTCAAGACCGCCGATATCCTGTCCCTTCGTCAAGCGCTGGGTTGGGCGCTCTGGCTTTCAAGTCTGGATGCCTCCGAGATCGAGTCTATCGCCGAGCGGCTCGCGTTCCCGTTGGCACTTAAGGAGACTGCCACGGCAGGCGCGACTTTGCGCAGCGAAGCGGCCGCGCTACAATCGAAAAAGCCGAGTGAGTTGACTTTTCAGCTGGACCGCTTGCCGGCAGCGGCGGTGTATGCCGTTTATCTGCAGACGCAGCTTCAGCCACTTAAGGACTATCTTGTCCGCTGGCGGCATATCAAACCGCGCACGGCGGGCGATGACCTCAAGGCGCGCGGATTGCCGCCGGGGCCTGAGTATCAGAGGATCTTGTCACGGCTGCGCGCGGCGCGCTTGGACGGGGAGATCACATCCGACCAGCAAGAAACAAAAATGCTCGAGGAGCTCCTGGCGGAATGAATCTGAGCCCATACCTTGATTTCACGACCGATCTCGCCTATCGCGCCGGCAGGCTTACCCTGGCTCACTTTAACGCGGGCGTCCGGCCGGATTTCAAGGCGGACCACACGCCCGTGACGATTGCCGACCGCGAGGCAGAGCAGCTCATCCGGAGTGAGATCGAACGCGCTTATCCCGGCCATGCGATCGTGGGGGAGGAATACGGCGAACAGGCCGGCGCGGGCAACAAGTTCCGCTGGATCATCGATCCGATCGACGGCACCAAGTCATTCATGCGCGGTGTGCCGCTGTATGCCGTCCTGATCGGGCTCGAAATCGACGGAGAAGTGTGTGCCGGCGCTGCCTATTATCCGGGCTTGGACGAGATGCTCTCTGCCGCCAAGGGGCAGGGCGCCTGGTGGAACGGTCGCAGGGCTCGCGTCTCAGATGTGGCAGAGCTGGATCAGGCAGTTTTCTGCTACGGCGGCTGGAAGGGCTTTCAGAAACAAAACCGGTTGGATGTCTGGGAACGACTGCACCAGGCTTGTTTCTACGGTCGGGGCTGGGGCGACGCCTATGCGTATCTGCTGGTCGCCACGGGCCGGGTCGAAATCGCGATCGATCCGATCATGAACGTGTGGGATTGCGGGCCATTTCCGGTCATTTTTGGCGAAGCTGGGGGGTTTTTCGGCTCCTGGGCCGGCGAAGACGGCCACACCCACGGGGAGGCGCTCGCCTGCAACGCCGCGCTCAGGCCCGAGGTCCTGAAACTGATGCGCCGTGACGGTTGATTTTGTCGCGCACTTGTTCTATAATATGGGCTGGTTCGGCTCATGAAGGACTCAGAATTAGTCTCCACCAAAGTTGCGATCCTGCCGCCACGGCGGGACGACCGGCTGCCCTATCGACTTCGGGGGCAATTCCTATCATCTCCGGAGAACGCCTTGTTCAGGGCCCTGCAGGCGATGGTTGAAGACCGGTACGTGATCTGCCCGAAGGTGGCACTGAACGACGTTTTCAGCATCGTCCGGCCCAACGAAAACGTCCACTACTTCAATAAGATCTTTCGTAAGCACGTCGATTTCCTGCTGTGCGAGCCGCGCACGATGAGGCCTGCGTTCGGCGTCGAGATGATCCGGGCGCTGGCGCGCAGCGATACGCGTTCCACCGACATGTTCATGGCGGAGATCTTTGGGGGCGCCGGCTTGCCGCTCGTGCACGTCCCGTCAAGTGAGCGCTATGAGATGCCGGACCTGGTTAACCTTTTCCAACTGGCGGTGATGAGGGTGCAAAAGGCGGACCTGCCTGCCGTGGAGCAGGGAGACTCGGTGCCGATGTGCCCGGTTTGCAGCAAGATGATGGTGCTGCGCATGCACCGCTCCGGCCCGAACAAAGGGAAAAAATAGTACGGTTGCATGGACAATCCACATTGTCCAGGTGCGGTGGTTCTAGA
>DASXQN010000067.1:0-3600 GCA_036507155.1 Anaerolineales bacterium | reverse complement strand
CGGCGCGGTGGCGCGGGCGGGGGAGCGGCTGGGAGTTCCGACGCCGGTGAACAAAGCGCTGACCGAGACGCTGATGGCAATGACGCGCGGCGAGATCCCGCTGGCCGAGTTCGCGCACCAACCTGAGAAATTGCTCAAGAGGATACGGTAAGAGCTTAACGCGAGTAACGCGAACAGAGCGAATAGCGCGAAAAGATCAAATGAATTTCGCGTAATTCGCAGTTTTGCGTCTTTCGCGTTTAGATCTGGGAGAAGTTAGGTTAGAATCCCCTCACCATCTTATGAACAAGAGAGGCTTGTTCAAGCAAGTACCGCCGCGCGAGGATGTGGAGATCCATCTCTCGGATGGACGCGTCATATCCGGACCGCGCGGCGCGAGCGTGGCGGATTTTCTGAAGGCCGCCGCGCAGCCGTCCGACGCGCCGCTGGTGGCTGCGATCGTGAACGGGGATCTGCGCGAGCTAACCTTCCCCATCGACATCGAATCGCGCGTGCAGGCGATCACCCTGGGGGATCCGGATGGTTCCCGCATTTACCGCCGCTCCCTGACGTTTCTGCTCGAAATGGCTTTCTCGGACCTGTTTCCCGACGCCACGCTGACGATCGATCACTCGTTGTCCTTCGGCGGCTACTACTGCCAGGTGGCAGGTCGGGCGGCGTTGTCGGAAGCCGAGCTCGACTCGCTCAAAGCCCACATGCAGTCGTTGATCGAAGCCGACCTGCCCTTCGAACGCCAGGAAGTGCCGCTGGCAGAGGCGATCGAATACTTTCGGTCGCGCGGTTATGAGGACAAAGTCCATTTGCTGGCTTATCGCAAGAAAGATTATCTAACGCTCTACCGCCTCGGCGAGCGCATGGACTACCATCACGGCTACATGGTGCCATCCACCGGATATCTGCGCTGGTTCGACCTGTTCGCGGCTAACGGCGGATTCACGCTGCGGTTCCCGCGGCATAACAATCCCACCGAGCTGGTGCCGGTACCGGAATATCCAAAGCTGCTGGCAGCCTTCCGTCAGTACGGCGACTGGCTCGAGCGCCTCGGCATCGACAACGTCGGCTCGCTGAACGACGCGATCCTGGCCGGCCGCGGCCACGAGATCATCTTCGTGTCGGAGGCGTTTCACGAACAGAATCTTTCCGATATTGCCCGGCAGATCGCGGCGCGCCGCGACCAAACGCACCTGGTCCTGATCGCCGGGCCATCCTCCTCGGGCAAAACCACCTTCGCGCGCCGTTTGACGGTGCAAATGCTGGCCCTGGGTGTTTCGCCCTTCCCGCTCGAGCTGGACAATTACTTCCTGGACCGCGACAAGACTCCGCCTGGACCGAACGGTAAGCCCGACTTCGAGTCGCTCGACGCCTTGGACCTGTCTCTGCTTGCTGACGATTTGCCGCGTCTGATACGGGGAGAAAAAGTGCAATTGCCGCACTACAACTTCATCACCGGCAAACGCGAAGCGGGCGATGTCATCCAACTCAATCCGGGACAGATGATCCTGCTGGAGGGCATCCACGGCTCCAACCCGCGCCTGGTCCCGGACAGCCTGGCGGGGGAGGTCTTTCGGATCTACGTCTCCGCGCTGACGCAGCTCAACCTCGACCGTCACAACCGCGTCTCCACCACGGATACGCGGCTGCTGCGCCGCATCGTGCGCGACGCGCGTGAGCGCGGCTACTCCGCCGCGCAGACGATCAGCCGCTGGGAGTCGGTGCGGGAAGGCGAGAAACTGAACATCTTTCCGTTCCAGGAAAATGCGGATGTGATGTTCAACTCCGCGCTGGTGTATGAGCTCTCGGCGCTCAAGACATTCGCTGAGCCGCTGCTGCGGCAGGTGTCCTACGGCACAACCGAGTACATCGAGGCCAAGCGGCTGCTGGCGTTCCTCGAATGGTTCCTGCCGCTCGAGATCGACCTGATCCCGGAGACGTCCATCGTGCGGGAGTTCCTCGGAGGCTCGATCTTGCAGAATTTCAAGATTTGGAAGGGGTGGAGGAAGTTGTGATCGCCAGGTGCGTCGCAGCTACGGCCGGGAGTGAGTATGTCCGTGAAGCGAGCTGCGACGCACCTATTTCTAGGTAAAAACCACACAGCCGCGCTGCTCGAGATGCGGAATCCAATCAGGGACAGTCAGATCCTTATTCCAGCGAAGATCCAATTTCTCAAGCGCCGGCAGCTCTTGCAGATCGGCCGGGAGCGCGGACAGGTTGTTCGCGCGCAGGTCCAGGAATCTCAGGCTTTTCAACTTGGCCACCGACTCGGGCAGCGCGGTAAGTCGATTGTTCCGCAGATCCAGGTCGGTCAGGGCGGCAAGCCCACCGATCGACGTGGGCAAGGCTTCCAGCTCATTGCCCTCGAGCATCAGCTTCTTCAGCTGCGTGAGCTTCCCGATCGATGACGGGAGCGCGCGGAGCTTATTCTTCATCGCGTGCAATTCTCTCAGTTTGGTCAGGCGTCTCAACGATTCAGGCAGAACTGACAGGAAGTTGCCGTATAGTCGCAGTTCGATCAGCTCCGTCAGGTTTCCGACCGCATCCGGCAAGGAGGTCAGTCGGTTGTCGGTCAGGTTCAGGTAGATCAGCCGGCTTAGATTCCCAAGCGAGGCGGGTACGGCGGTGATGCCGTTGTTGCTGAGGTAGAGAAATCTCAATCTGCGCAAGTTTCCAATGGTTTCGGGCAGCTCGGAAAATTCATTGTGGCCGAGGTCGAGCATGCGCAGATCTGTCAACTTGCCGATCTCATCGGCGAGCAGCGGAAGATGGTTTTCAGAGATATTCAGCGTTTGGAGTTTTGTCAATCGCCACAGCGAGGCTGGCAGTGCGCTCAACTGATTGCTGTACAGGCTCAAGGTCTGTAGATCTTCCAATCCCCCGATCCACTCCGGCAGCGAGGTCAGCCGGTTTCGATCCAGTTCCAGGTTTTCGATTGTTGTCAATTCACGCAGCGAGTCGGGCACGGACGCAAGGTCTTGCCCGGCCAGGTCCATGATATTCCCCCCTTGCGAGTTCGTCATCGGACGCGGTCCTCGAGCTCCCAGGCATGATCCAGCACATGCCAGGCGACGCGTCGCACGAAGTAACGCGCCGTCCAGCGGACACCGCCGCGCGGTCCGCGCTTGGGAATCTCTCCCGCGGCGGAGGCTCTCGCGGCCTCCAGTGATTCCTGACGAATCTGCTTCAAGTCACGCCCTGCGTTGTCATCAACACTGACCTTCCAACCGAGGCTTGCCAAATAGGCCAGTTCGCTGCCGATCACGTGCTCAACGATCCCGTCGAGCTCCCGCCCGCCGCCGCGCGGTCCTTTGCGCAGTTCTTTGCCTTTCGCTGCGCGCACGGCTTCGTCGAAGGCTTGCCAGCAGGATTTCAAGACAGCTTGCAATCGTCCAAATTCAGCATCTTTGAGCGGTTGCTTATCATCGGAGGGCGAGGCATCGGGCGCACCAAAGTCTGTGGTCGCGTTGCCCTTCAGCCGCTCGACGACTTTGAACGCAGACACGTCCTGCGGAGCATGAAACGGTAGATTTGCGGGGCGCAGGACGCGGGCGTAACGCGAACCGTAATCAAGGAGCGCCGTCAGCGCGGAGTCCTCGTCGCGGCCGC
>DASXQN010000066.1:0-4174 GCA_036507155.1 Anaerolineales bacterium | reverse complement strand
AACGCTTGGATGTCTTCGGCGTGTGCTTGGTCTCGATGCGCCTGCTGGACAGCGACGACGTCGACCAGGCCTCACGCGATGCGGCGATGCGGCGCTATAACGCGATCCGGAAACAGCAGGCCGCGGCGATTGTCGACGCCGTGGTAGCGTTGCTGAAAGAAAGGGACTAGTCGTGCCAAACATCAACGATGTATTTCCGAGCAATTACCTGAAAGCCTCCGAATTGAAAGGTAGTCAGGTAGTCGTCACGATCGACCGCGTGGAGTTCGAGGCGGTGGGCCGCGACAAAGAGATGAAGGCGGTGCTCCATTTCGCCGGCAAGACCAAGGGGCTCGTGCTCAACAAGACGAACGCGCGCAAGATCACGGAGATCACCGGGTCGGCATTGACAGAAGAGTGGCGCGGCTCGGCCATCGTGCTCTATCCCACCGAAACAGAGTTCGGCGGCGAGACCGTCGAGTGTATTCGGATCCGGCCGGTGGCGAAGTCGAAAATGTCGCGCATGACGCCACTGCCACCACCCGCGCCGGAACCGGAGCACGACCACAGCGCGCCGCTGACTGAGGACGATTCTATCCCTTTCTGATGGAGCGAGACATCAGATGGTGAAAACTTGCCGTTGGTGCGCTGGCATTAAGTCGTTCGATGAGTTTTATGCGCGCTCGAATAAGTGCAAGACGTGCACTATTGCTGCGGTGTGCAAGCGTCGTCTCTCGAATCTCGAAGCAGTGCGCGCTTATGACCGCGCGCGAGCGTTGCTGCCTCATCGGCGAGCAAATGCCGCCAGAGTCACGCGTCGCTGGCGACGAAAACATCGCGATCGTGTGGCCGCGCATAACGCAGCGCAACGCTCGAAACATCTCGTGCGTCTGGAGCGGTGTGAAGAATGCGGCAGCCAGAAACCGCTAAATAAACATCACCCGGATTACTCGAAGCCCCTAGCGGTTGTCTGGCTTTGTAAGCCATGCCATGTCGTAGCGGATCGGATACGCCGGGAGAAGGAGGCTGCAACATGACGGCAAAGACCGCGGCCAAGCCCATACGCAAAGACGGTCCGAGCGGGCGGTTCTATGAGGTGGAGGGCGAACTATATCCGAGCGTGACTCACATCCTCGGCGCAATTGCGAAACCGGCTTTAGTGAATTGGGCGGCGAATCAGGAACGGAGCCTTGTCAGTGCCGCGGCGGCCGATCTGTTCGAGCAGTGGGCCGCCGAGATCGTGCCACCGAAGATGCCGCGCGAATCCTACTTGGCCACCTTGCTGGCGCGGCTCGGCCAAGTGAAAGCGCACCAGAAAGAGCTCGCGAAAGCTGGCGAGATTGGCACGCAGACGCATCAGTTGATCGAGTGGACGATGCGTACAGCGCTTGGGGCGGACGCAGGACCGAAACCGATCGTGAGCGACAAGGCGCTGTGGGGTTTCATGGCGTTCGAGGATTGGGCGAAAAGCGTGGCCCTGAAGCCAGTGCTGATTGAGCAGACCGTCTATTCCAAAACGCATCAGTACGCTGGGACGATGGACTTGCTGGGGCGGGTCAACGGCGTCATGACGTTGATTGATATCAAGACGTCGCGGGCCGTGTACCCGGAAGCGCATCTACAGGCGGCCGCGTATCAGGTGGCATTGATTGAAATGGGCTACGTCGCACCAGCGGCCGGACTGATTGTCCGATTACCAAAGACTGAGACCGATCCGGCGTTTGAAGTCGTCACGGTGCCGCCGGTCACCGATTTGTTTCCAGTGTTCTTGGCCGTCAAAGAGCTGTGGAAGTGGTCGTATGCGAACGAGGCGGCCTATCGTGCTAGGCGTGAGGCGGTGGCATGACCATGAGCCGGTTTGCCGATGCTGATCAGACCCAGCCCTGGGACCGCGACGAGTTCGTGCCGTGTGCGCGCTGCGGCGTTGCCATCGAGGATACCGATCTTTGTGACGACTGCCGCGCTGAGCGACGGCGGCTCGCCGAGCGCAACGAAGAGATCTACATCCGCGCGATTCGGACCTTCTTTCAGAAGACGGAGCCAGCCTCATGACACGAGCAGAGTTTCTCCGGCGATTACGTCGCACGCGCGGCCCCTGGATGCTGGACGAAGCCGGCTGCATCCGTGATACGCACAAACGCTGTCCGATTGAGGTTGTGTTAGGTATAGGCGCTTACTCCTACGCCGTGAATGTGGCTGCCGCATATCACCTCCGGAATCCTTTGGAGATTATGGTCGCCGCGGACAACGGCGCGTTTGGAGGCACTGCGGATCTGAGACTTCGCAAGCAGCTCCTGGCTGCCACGGTGGACAGACGACAAAGAAGGGGGGGCAGGCACCATGGATGAATTACTCAAAGCATTGGCCGAGGCCGTGCGGACGGGATCGGCGATGGCCGCCCCGGCGATCTACGGCTATTACGCGGTGCGGATCATTGAGGCCCTCTGCATCCCGCTCGGGCTAGGGATCGTCGCCGCCTTAATTACGCGCTGCGTGGTGCGGACGAACCAAATTATCTACGCGAGCAATATAGAGCGGGCCAGGCTTGGATTAAAGCCCGAAAAGCCATGTCCTAGCGGGCCGTATGAATAACGGGTGGTGGATCGGATCGGCGATGGTAGTTTTTGCGATTGTCGTCATCGTCTGGATCTTTGCATGGTTTGACGCCAGAGACTCTGGACCATTTTGGTATTGACTGATGACTAAGAGTAATTTCAGCGACGCCCTATTTACGCTGGGCCTACAACTCGCTCGAGGCCAGTTCTATGGACATGACGGATCCGCGGCTCGGCTTCCCGAAGAAGCCACCGCGCATCGTGGATCGGATCCAACGCAAAGCGGACCTGGCGAGGGAGGAACGGGAATGCCGGCAAGCGGTCAGAGCGCGCGACAAGGGCCGCTGCCGGATCCCAGGCTGTAAATGCCCGTCCCATCATTTACACCATATCGTCTACCGATCGCGCGGAGGGAAATGGCAAACGAACAATGTGGTGTCGCTGTGTGGCCGGCATCACGGCTTCGTGCATGCGGCGCTCATTCGAATTACTGGTAATGCGGACGGGAAGCTGGTCATCGCTGGCGATCTCAAGGCGCTGCGATTCAAGCTGTAAGGGTGAAACGTGAGCCTCACAGACCATCGTGAGACGGTATGGGCTTGGCGCGAACTACACCAGATGGCGGCGCGCGATCAACGGCAGCAGAAAGGAGCGGTCCCGGTGCGCACGTGGCGGATTCGGTTCTGGGCGTGGCTCTCGCGCGTCAGTCATCGTCGCCTGCTGAATCTGACGGTGCGGCAGCGCGGCGGGAAGGTCGCGCGGTTCACTGCCCGCAGTGCGGCCGAGCGATCGCGCACCGCTTGAACCGACAGCGGTTCTACTGTCGGACGGCGTGTCGGTATGCGTGGCATGACTTAGGCCGAGATGGGCAGCAACGATTCAAGTTCAGGTGAGGCTGATGATTAAGCAGTGTCCGCAAAGTCCGACGTGGCAGCATAAGCCCTCGCCCAGATACAAGATCACGTGTCTGTGGTGTCGGGCGCTGTTGCCGAGAGAGTTTCACGAGAGTCGCAGCCCGGATGGTGACGGGCAAGTCGTTGGTAGGCCCAACATGGTATCGAGCGAAGGCCAAGCTCACGTAACGCCCGTAAGTCCACAGGCCGGGGACCAGGGGTCAAAAGTGCAGTCTGACCAGCAGACCGTGGACGCATATCTGGACACGGCCGGAAAACCACAGACCGTAAGTGCTGGTGGAAGGGTGACGGAGCAATACGAGCCTCAACTAAGACGCCCACGACCGCAAGCAGCCGGGTCAGAACCGGCCGACTCTCTCTCATATATTGGCTGGAGGGAGTAACAACGAGGTTGGGGCAGGCCCTGGGTCTGATGGCTAGAAGAAAGAGCGAGGCCATCATTCTGGCGGACTCACAATCCCGTGAGGGGCCAGGGTTGGGAGAGGCTTCAGGGCCTGCCCCCACAAACGGAGCGTTATGACGTGTGCATCACTTGAGTGCTTGATCATCGTCGCAGCGAGCGGGCTGATCGTCGGCGCGGTATTGGGATTCGCGATCGGCTATCTGAACGAGCGATAGATGAGTTGGGTTCGCATTGATGACCAAGCGCCGCGACATCACAAGATGCTCAAGGCTGGCCCGGCGGCGTGTTGGCTCTGGGTATGTGGTATCGCGCACTGCCAGAGC
>DASXQN010000065.1:0-3040 GCA_036507155.1 Anaerolineales bacterium | reverse complement strand
GACATTTCGCCCAGGACCCGCGAGATATGCACCAGCTCGCCGCCGGGAAACACGTATTCCTCGACGAAATCGCCGATGCCGCTGCCCAGCGCGCCGTCTTCGAGCGAATTGGTGGTGATACCGTGGTTCATGACCATCCCGCCCGGTTTGAGCAGCCGGTAAATCTTGCCGAAATACGCCGGCAGATTGCGTTTGCCCACGTGCTCGAACATGCCGACGCTGGCGATCTTGTCGTAAGGCTGGTCATCCGGCACGTCACGATAGTCCATCAGGCGCACGTCGCAGCGGCCTTCGAGTCCCAGCGCGCCGATGCGCTCGGTTACATACGCATGCTGCTCCTGCGAAAGCGTGATGCCGAGCGCATTGACGCCATAATGCTGGGTCGCCCACAGGATCAATCCGCCCCAACCGCAGCCGATATCGAGGAAGCGTTCGCCGGGCTTCAGGTCGAGCTTGCGGCAGATGTGTTCGAGTTTCTGTTCCTGCGCGAGATCGAGCGAATCATCAGGTTTCCCGAAATAGGCGCAGGAATAGACCCGATTCCTGTCGAGCCAGAGACCGTAGAACTCGTTGCCCACGTCGTAGTGGTGCTGGATCGCCTTGCGGTCGGCCGGACGGGTGTGCCGCCACCACTTCCAGATGTCGGAGCGCTGGCGGTACGCTCCGGCGTCGCCGGCCACCAGTTGCTCGCCAATGTGCACCGACTTGCGGATATCGCCGTCGAGATCGAGATCACCCTCCACGTAGCTCCTGGCGATCTTGCCCAGACTGGGTTTGATCAGCGACACCAGCGCCTGCGGTGAGCGCACCGTCAGCCGCAGCTCCGGGCTGTCGCCGGACTGGATGGTCCTGCCATTCCAGAGCGTAAGGCTCAGCGGCAGGTGGAGGCGCCTCAGGCGTTCCTCAAGCATGCCGATCATGGGCGCTACCAGCATGGCATTCCTCGAAGCAGTCGGTCCAAAAAATAGCGGCAGCCGGAAAGGCTGCCGCTATTGTACTTGCTGTCTAGTCTCCTGTTCCGCTGATTCGCGGCCGGAAACCCGACGAGAATCGGCGCCATGCTGTGTTACGAGTCCTCGCCGTGGTGCCCGCCACTGTCAAGGACTCGCGCCTTGCCTGACACCGATTTCGCGGGTTTTCCGATCGATGATGGATAGTTTCCAAATGGATATGAGGTCTGCCTTTCAAAATTCGCGAGTTGTTCCACGAATCAGCGGAACAGGACACTGGCCAAACTTAAAAAACAAGATCGTTTAGCAGCGAATTCCGCACCCCGGCGGGAACCGTGTCAACCGATGCCTTGTAGTTGGGATGGTCAACGCCGACGGAAAGACCGCCGCCGTCCTTCAGCGCCTGCTTCATCGGCGGCGCGAGTTCGAAACGCAGAAAATGCACCGACGAGGTCTTTTCCTCGTTCTCACGCTCCAGGTCTTCGTCGGCAATGGCGTACACCCGCGGATGGCCCGCGATCCCGATCCAGACGCGGTCTTCGATTCCGATCAATTTCGCCAGCGCGAGCTTGCGTTCCTCGACGTTGGGGTACTCGATCAGCATGGTGGCTTTCCAGTTGCTGCCCTCGGGAACCAGCGGGTTGTAGGCATCGAGTTCGGCGCGAATGCCCTCCTCCTCGAATATGCGCTCGACCCGCAACATTTCCTGGACCTGGTAGCGCATGGTGAGTTCGTCCTCGAACACCAGCGTGATGTGCTCGCCCAATTGAACCGTCCGGTGCTTCTTGTGGGCCAGCACCTTGGCGCGAAATTCCTTGCGCGCCTTCGCGTACTGTTCAAGTGACATCAGGCTTTCGGCGGTAATGACAGCCATCTCTGACCTCTGTTTCTGCAACGTCCCGGCCTTCACAGGCCGTACGCCATGCGGATCAAAGTCAGGGGATGCCTTTTCTCCGCGTTGCCCTTTACCAATCCGTTGTCGGCGATGCCCTGCTTGATATGGCGGCTGGCGATGGCGCAATCCGAGCTGACGTAATCCGGCTCGGTGGCGGCCATCTGGCGGAACACCGGTTTGCCGATTTTCATCGACTCGTCGAAGTACTCTTTCTTCACGCCCCAGGTGCCGTCGTGCCCGGCGCAGCGTTCGACCGTATTGACCTGGGTCTGCGGCACAAGCTCGAACATCTCGCGCGTCTTTTGCCCCATGTTTTGCACGCGCAGGTGACACGGAACGTGGTACGACACCTTGCCCAGCGGCTTCTTGAAGTCGGTTTTCAGCAGGCCATCCTTGTGCCGCATAACCAGGTATTCGAAGGGATCGAACATCGCCTCCTGCACCGCCTTCACGTCGGCATCGTCCGGGAACATGAGCGGCAGCTCCTGCTTGAACATCAGGGTGCAGGATGGCACCCCGGTTAGGATGGCGTAGCCCTCTTTGGCAAGCCTCGCCAGCACCGGGATGTTGGTTTCCTTCAGCTTCCTCACCGTATCGAGATCGCCCAGCTCGAGCTTGGGCATGCCGCAACACGATTCCTTTTCCAAGACGATCGCCGGCACTTCGTTATGCGCCAGGATCCTGAGCAGATCGTGGCCGATGCCGGGCTCGTTGTAGTTCACGTAGCAGGTCGAGAAGATCGCCACTTTGCCCGGGGTGTTCTTGCCGTCCCTGACCGGGAACGAGGAATCCGGCTTTGCACTACTGCGAAACCGGGCACTGCTGTACTCAGGCAGCACCCGATCCTTGTGCACCCCCAGCACCGAGTCCATGACCTTGCGCGCGGCCTTCGACTTGTTCACCGCGTTGACGACCTGTACCACCACCGGGATCGAGGCGAGCTTGCCGACAGCGTCGGTGCTGGTGAGAAGTTTGTCGCGAAACCGGGTCTCACCTTTTTTGAACTTCACCGCCTTGGCGCGCAGCATCAGGTGCGGGAAATCCAGGTTCCAGGGGTGCGGCGGCACGTACGGGCACTTGGTCATGTAGCACATGTCGCACAGATAGCACTTGTCCACGACCTTCCAGAAATCCGGCTGCGCCACCCCGTCCAACTCGCCGGTCTTGCCCTCGTCGATGAGGTCGAACAGCGTCG
>DASXQN010000064.1:0-2620 GCA_036507155.1 Anaerolineales bacterium | reverse complement strand
GATTTACGGAGAACTGTATGTCGAAAGCTAAGCTGATCGCCCCATACGGGGGAAAATTGGTGAACCTGGTCGTCGACGGCAAGGAACGCGCCGACCTGCTGGCTCGCAGCGCACAGCTGCCCAGCATCAAGATCACCATGCGCAACCTATGCGACCTTGAACTGCTGGCCACCGGCGCATTTTCGCCGTTGACCACCTTCATGGGCAAGGCGGACTACGAGCGCGTCCTGCACGAAATGCGACTCGCGGACGGGACCTTCTGGCCGCTGCCCATCACGCTGACAGCCGATCCCAAGAACCTGCCGACCGTCGGCGAGGATCTTGTATTACGCGATGCCAATAACGATGTGATCGCGGTCATGACGCTGGAAGAGGTTTATCACTGGGATGCCGCGACAGAAGCCGCGTTGGCGTACGGCTCGAACGACCCCAAACATCCAATGGTCTCCGAGATGGCGCGTTGGGAGAAGGTTTGCATCAGCGGTCCTTTGAAGGTCATCAACCTGCCGAGATATCACGATTTTCTCGATCTGCGCCGCACGCCGGCCGAGGTGCGCGCGTTGCTTGAAACGATGGGCCACGATAATGTGGTTGCCTTCCAAACTCGCAATCCTTTGCATCGCATCCACGAAGAATTGACCAAGCGAGCCGCCGCGCAGGTCAAGGGCTCGCTTATCATTCACCCGGTGGTGGGCATGACCAAAGCCGGCGATGTGGACCACTATACGCGCGTGCGTGTATACAAGGCGCTTGTAGAAAATTATTACGACAAGGACAGCACCCTGCTCAGCCTGCTCCCGCTGGCGATGCGCATGGCCGGTCCGAAGGAAGCGGTCTTGCACGCGTTGATCCGGCGCAATTTCGGCGCCAATCATTTCATCGTTGGGCGCGACCATGCCGGCCCGGGGAATGATTCGACGGGCAAGCCGTTCTACGGTCCGTATGACGCGCAAGAAACCATGAGAAAGTGTGAGTCCGAACTGGGCGTCAAGATGATCCCGTTCGAGGAACTCGTCTATCTGCCGGATGAAGAGCGTTACGTCGAAGGCAAGGACGTGCCGAAGGGCGCAAAGACCCTCAACATCTCCGGCACGCAGGTGCGCGACGATTACCTGACTAAGGGAAAATTGCTGCCCGAATGGTTCACGCGGCCCGAGACGGCCGAGATCCTGCGCGAGATGTATCCGCCGCGCCACAAGCAGGGCTTCTGCATCTGGTTCACCGGCCTGAGTGGTTCTGGAAAATCCGCCACCACGCAGGTGCTGACGTCGCTCCTGCTCGAGCGCGGCCGCGAGATCAGCATTCTGGATGGGGATGTGGTTCGCACGCACCTCTCCAAGGGGCTCGGCTTCAGCAAGGAAGACCGGGACACGAATATCCTGCGTATCGGTTTTGTGGCCGGCGAGATCGTGCATGCCGGCGGCGCGGTGATCTGCGCGGCCATCAGCCCGTATCGCTCCGCGCGCAACGAGGCGCGCAAGATGGTCGGCGACAATTTCATCATGGCCTACATGGACACGCCGGTGGAAGTCTGCGAAGAACGGGATGTCAAGGGCCTGTATGCCAAAGCGCGGCAGGCCATGGTCGAAGGTCATCCGATGGGCTTCACCGGTGTGGACGATCCGTACGAGCCGCCGATCGATCCCGAGATCATCCTCAAAGGATACGGCGCGACCCCTGAAGAGAACGCGCGCGCTCTGATTGCCTTTCTGCAAGAGCAGGGCTATATCCAGCCGCTCAACTAAGTCTGCGACGGATGAGCGTCCCCTCATTCTGCCGGTACGCCGCAGTACAACTGTCGGCGGAACGTGAACTAAAAGCATGACCGATCCGCACCGGACACCCAGCCTGCCGCGCCGACCCCAGGCCTTTTTCTCCGCCCTGGCCGTACTCGGCGCGCTGGGGGTCTGGTTGCTTTTCTACAGCACGCCCCAGGGACTCGGCCTGAACGATGATTCCATCGCGTACATCGCTGGCGCGCGCAGCCTGTTGAGCGGCGCAGGCTACCGCGAGATCTGGATCGTCAGCGCGGGGCCGGTGACGCACTTCCCGCCCGGTTACCCGGGCGCGCTGGCGGCCGTCGGACTGGTCACCGGCCTTGACCCGCTGCGCGGCGCGCGGTTGTTAAACGGTCTGCTCTTCGGCCTCAACATATTTCTGACGGGCTGGCTGGCCTTCCGCATGACGGGCTCGCGCCTGATCGCCATGCTGTCCGCGGCTTTGTTCCTGCTCACACCGGCGCTGTTGCGGTTGCATTCGAATGCGATGAGCGAGCCGTTGTATATCTTCTTCACGTTGGTTACGTTTCTTCTGCTTAGTGTGTACTTTGCAAAAAGTCTATCTCCCAAGAGAAAAGGGGATAGGGGAGAGGGCGAATTCTGGCTGCTGGTGGCGGCCGGCGCGGTGATCGGGCTGGCTTGTCTCACACGTTATGCCGCCCTCGCACTGCTCGCCACGGGTGTGGTTGCGCTGATCTTGTTCCACCGCGATTGGCGCACGCGGCTCACGCGCTGCGCGATCCTGATCGGCGGCGCGGTGCCTTTCATGGCGGGCTGGGCGACCCGGAATCTGCTCGTGGGCGGCGCCCTCACCAACCGCGCGGCCGGCTGGCATCCGATCA
>DASXQN010000063.1:0-7335 GCA_036507155.1 Anaerolineales bacterium | reverse complement strand
GAGGCTTCTACTGCGCGCGCGGATAAGGCCGATCTGACGGGCGTCCTCGGGCCTCGCGCCCTGCGACGTAGTGCACCGACTACGTCTCGGGCTCTCGGCCCTGCGGGTGCCCGTGATCTCGGCCTTCTGCGCGCGCTCGCTCCAAACCCTCAGTAGAATGCGCGTGAAGACCGCCGAGGACGGCAGGGCCGCGGTTCAACTGCTCAAGCACCGAGGCGTGGATCTGATCAAGGTCCATGACCATACGCCTCGCGAGGCGTTTTTCGCGATTGCAGAGGAAGCACGCCGCCAGAATCTGCGCCTCGCGGGCCATGTGCCCATCGGCCTGACAGTCGAGCAGGTCATCGACGCCGGACAAGGCGATATCGAGCATCTTTCGAACTGGCAACTGTGGAGGCCCTGCTCAGGAGGCGCAGAGTATCGGCCCGAGGCGTGCCGGCCGTTTTTTGAAATGCTGGCGCGCCGAGGCATCTGGCAGACGCCAACGCTCGCTGCGGAGTCTGAGCTGGCGACGATCGGAACCACCGCGTCCGCCCTGAGCGCCGACCACTTGGCTTATGCGGGCAAATCCATCAGAGACATGTGGGCCGGGAATCAGTCGATGTTCGCCACGCCCGAGGTGGTTCGGGCATTCAGGGCCAACGCTAAAGTCGCCGCACTCGTCACGAAGGACATGGCAAAGGCCGGCGTTGGCATCCTGGCCGGGTGCGACACAATGATTGCCGGTTTCTGCGTTCATGACGAGCTCGCGGCGATGGCGCGCGGAGGGATTACGCCGCTGGCCGCCTTGCAGACGGCCACGCTCAATCCGGCGCGATATTTCGGTCTCCAGCAGACGCTCGGCAGCGTGGCGCTCGGCCAGAGGGCCGATCTGGTGCTGCTGGATGCGAATCCGCTGACGGACATCACGAACGTTCAACGTATTCGCGCGGTGGTCGTTGCGGGTCGGTTCCTGGACAGGAAAGAGCTGGACCAGGTGCTCGCACAAGTAAAGACAGCGGCGAAACAGCAATGATAGCGTGCTCGACGCGGTCATCGTTCCCTGGGAGTTCATTTGGCAATCACATCTTGACAGTCATAATGAAGGAGGCTATTCTGGGCCATGCATTCTTTTTGGAATAGCAATGGATGACCCTAATACAGACCTAATCCAGGGCACGCTGGACATGCTCATTCTCAAGGCGCTCAGCCTTGAACCCATGCACGGCTACGGCATTGCTCGCCGGATCGAGCAGGTATCCCGCGGCGTCTTCAAAGTTAATCCAGGGTCGCTGCTCACCGCATTCCAGCGGCTGGAGCGCGTGGGGTGGCTGAATTCCGAGTGGCGTCAAACAGATAAGTCGCGCCGGGCGAAGTTCTATTCTCTCACTCGTTCGGGGCGAAAGCAGCTCGAAGTCGAGACGACGAACTGGAATCGTCGGGCGTCTGCGATAGCACGTCTCCTGAAGGCTGAGGGATAAACGGTGTCCCTCTGGCGTCAGTTCGTCCGCGGCTTGCGCGTGCTTGGAAACCGGAAGGCCGCAGACCAGGAAATCGCCGACGAGGTAAGTCATTACCTGGATGAAGCCACGGCTGGCTTTGTCAGCAAAGGACTCCCTCCCGATGAGGCCCGCCGGGCTGCACGGCTGGAACTGCGTGGCATGACGACAGTTCGCGAACAAGTCCGCGGCTATGGGTGGGAGAACGGAGTAGACATCTTATTTGCCGATCTCCGCTATGCCGCTCGCAGGCTGATCGGAGATCCGGGCTTCACAGCCGTCAGCATACTTACTCTGGCGCTCGGCATCGGCGCATCCACGGCGATTTTTTCTGTTGTGGACGCCGTTCTACTGCGCGCGCTTCCTTATCCGAATCCGCAAGAAATCGTGCGCGTGTGGGAACAGTCTCCCAAAGGTCGCCGAATGAATTTGGCGGAACTCAATTTCGACGATTTTCGGACACAGAACAACACCTTCGCGAGTCTAGCGGCATATGACTATAGGCTGTCATCTGTTTCCGGCGGCAGCGAGCCTGTGCGTGTCAACATCGCCGACGTCTCCAGCGGCTTCTTTAAAGCCTTTGGCGTCGAGCCTTCTCGCGGTCGCGCTTTTGCGGCCGAGGAGCAGCGCCTCCACGGCGCGCCGGCGGCGATCGTCAGCTATAGCTATTGGCAGCGATATCTCGGCGGCGCCACGGATCTCTCCAAATTCCACTTGAGGATGGACGGAGCCGTCTATTCCGTGGTCGGAGTGATGCCGGAGAGTTTTGATTTTCCGCCCGGCACCGCGGCATGGATTCCGCGCGAGCTGTCTGCGCAAGGTCTCAGCCGCACAGGTCACAATTGGCGAGGTCTCGGCCGCCTCCGCGATGGGATTACCGTCGCCCAGGCGCGCGCGAATCTCAGCACGATTGCCCGCCGCATCAAAGAACGGTACGGAAAAGACGTTGATCTCAATGACGCTGCGGTCGTGCCTCTCGCCGACGCTATGGTCGGAGACGTGCGGACCGCTCTGCTGACCCTTCTGGGGGCCGTCGGCCTGCTGCTCCTGGTCGCGTGCGCCAACGTCGCGGGCTTACTCTTAGCGCGCACCTCCGCGCGCCGTAAAGAGCTGGCTGTGCGTGCGGCGCTCGGGGCTGGGCGCGGCCGTCTGATTCAGCAGTTCCTCGCGGAGTCTTTTTCGCTTTCCTTAGCCGGAGGTGGGTTGGGCATTTTGACCGCGACCTGGGCGGTCAGGGTGCTTCCAGCAATTCTTCCGGCGAACTTGCCGCGGCAGCAAGACGTGGCCATCAACACGTCGGTTCTGCTGTTCGCTTTGGCAGCAACTGTAGCTGTGGCCGCTTCGCTGGGTCTCTTTGCCGCCTGGCGCGCCGCGGCGGGAGATCTCCAGGAAGCGCTGACTGACGGGTCCCGAAGTTACAGTGGCACGGGCGCGAGCCAGCGGTTTCGCGGCTTCTTGGTGATCGGCGAAATTGCCATCACTCTGGTGATTTTGATCGGCGCGGGCCTTCTCGGCCGCAGCTTTTTGCGGCTCACTGACACGAGTCCTGGATTTAGCCAGCAAAACCTGATCACCATGGAGTTTTCGCTTCCCACCCCGCAATGGCCAGAACGGCTGGATCAGTCAGGCATCGTGCGCCAAGTCCATCTCGTGCAAGACATCATGACCCGGCTTCGCGCCAATCCCGGCGCGCGAAGTGTTGGCTTGGCCGGCGCGATGCCCGTCGCCGCCGGCGACGACCTCCCCGAGGGAGATTTCATAATCCTCAATGGCCAAAAACCGCCCGCCAATTACGCTGAATTCGGCCGTATTGCTCAGAATCCTTCCCAAGCCGGGCACGCCCTTTATTGCGTTGCCAGCGAGGCGTACTTCAGCACCATGGGCATTCCGGTGATCCGCGGGCGGATGTTCGGCGAACAGGATGATTGGAATTCGCCGCACGTTGCCGTGATCAGCGAATCCTTGGCTCGCCAGCGCTGGCCCAATCAGAACCCCATCGGCCAACTGATCGATTTCGGCAACATGGACGGCGACTTGAAGCCGCTCACGATCGTTGGCATCGCTGGCGATGTTCGAGCGCGCGGCCTGGATTCTCCCCCGAGTCCCATTATTTACGTCGATTACCGCCAGCGAGGAATGAACGCCAATTCATCGCCCACCATCCTTATGCGCAGCGCGGCGCCAGCCGGGGAGATCGTTTCCGCCGCGCGCGGCATTTTTCACGATCTCGCTCCCGATGTTCCGGTCAAATTCTCCACCTTCGCGGATGAAATGGGCGGCTGGCTCGCGGATCGCCGTTTTCTGCTTCTTCTTGTGGGATTATTCGCTGCCGCTGCTCTGGCTCTTGCCGCGGTCGGCATCTACGGAGTTGTGGCCTTTTCGGTTACGCGTCGCACCCAGGAGATCGGCATTCGCATGGCGCTCGGCGCGCAGCGCAGCGACGTACTGCGTCTGATCGTGGGCGAAGGCGCTCGACTCGCGGTTCTCGGCGTGGCCATTGGCGTTGCTGCATCCTTCGTCATCACGCGACTTTTGTCGAGTCTCCTTTTCGGAGTTAGCGCCACGGACCCAATCACATTCGCCGGCGTGGCTGTGCTTCTTTCTCTCGTCGCGCTGCTCGCTTCGTATATCCCCGCGCGCCGCGCCATGCGCCTCGATCCCAATACCGCATTGCGCTACGAATAACTCATGGTTCTTTGAACCACAACGAACTCGCGCGGGTGCTTTGTCGATCACCGTCTGGCATACTGGGAGCCAGGCGCATGACCAGTGCGTTGGGCAGGCTCAAGAGCGTCGAGGACGCGGTCTGGTTCACCCGACAAGCACGCCGATGATTGAGATGAGAACGCCGGCCTTCAAGTTTGTTTTGACTTTCATAGTCCGCTCCTTTGTCGCGTTACCCACAACCAATCGCCGTGCCGACTGGAGGCGATTCGACACGCGTCGTACGTTCTTGCGGGAAACCCGTGATATATCAGGGTCTTCGACGAGTGTCCGGCGCTTCGTGAGTCACTCCGACACAGCGACGGTCCTCGGTCGCCGCTATCCGAACAGATAGCGACTCCACCCGTCGGATAGTCCTGAACTCGGACCAGATGCGCACCTTTTCCTCTTGCTTACCGAGGGGAGTCTTGGGACAGCCTGCGTTCTCCATCTGATGGCGACCGGCCTGATGGGCTATGTCCCCGCGCGACGCGCGGCCCGTATCGACCCTATGGTCGCGCTGCGCCAGGAGTAACGGGCGGTAAGCTCGCAAACATGTGGAAACGCCCCCGGCGACCCCTCTCTGCTGGGGATTTCAGGCCCGAAACGACAGGGTGCCGAGATTTGCTTGTACCACACACAGCTTCGCGATAAAAACGCTCAGCAGCGGAGCCAACAGAGATTACCGGAGCGGAGGCGTGCGATGGTCAATGGCGAGCGGTGGACGCGTCGGCAGTTCCTGGCAACTTCTACATCGGCCGCTGTTGCGGTGAGCGCCCCGGCGGCAAGCTCTCTACCACGTTCCTCAGTCCTCGGCGCGAACGACACCGTCCGACTGGGTCTGATCGGCTGCGGTCCGCGCGGCGCAGGAGATCTGTTCCGGTGCCTCAAGGAGCCCAAAACGCAGGCGGTTGCGCTGTGCGACGTGGACGAAGCCAGGATTGCCCAGGCGGCTGAACGCATCGGAGTGACGCCCGACATATACGTGGACTTTCGGCGCGTCATTGACCGGACGGACATCGACGCAGTGATCGTCGGCACGCCGGACCACTGGCACGCGATCCCTGCGCTCCACGCGATCCGCGCCGGCAAGGACGTATACTTGGAGAAGCCCGTGGGCCACACGATCCACGAGGGACAGGTTCTCGTGGCTGCTGCGCGCAAACACGACCGCGTCGTCGAAGTGGGACTGCAGCAGCGCAGCGGCACGATCTTCCAGGAAGCGGTGCGCCTGGTGCAGAGCGGCAAGATCGGCAAGGTGAGCCGCGTGCACTGCTTCAACGCCTGGAACGCGATCTCAGCTCCGGGAACCGGGCGTTCCCAAATCCTGGAGAACCTACCCGACGGACCGGCCCCGAAGGGTGTCGACTTCGACATGTGGCTGGGCCCGGCTCCCAAACGGCCGTTCAATCCCAATCGGTTTCACTGGAATTACATCTATTACTGGGACTACTCGGGCGGCATGATCATCGCCTGGGGCGTTCACCTGATCGATATCGTCCTCCTCGCAATGAAATCGAACGGACCGCGTGCCGTCACCACGGCGGGCGGAAGGTTCGTGATTCACGATGCTCGTGAAACCCCGGACACCGCCGAGGTGATTCTCGAGTTCCCCGAGTACACCCTGACGTACTCCTGCCGACACGGCTCGAGCTTCCCTCAGGGGAGCCCCCGCGCGGACCACGGGATCCAGTTTTGGGGAGACCAGGCAACTCTACTGGTGAATCGCTTCGGGTATCAGATCATCCCCGAAGGAGAAGGCTCCGAGCCACGCGTCAGCGCCAAGGATCTGGACAATGGGGATGAACGCCACCAGCGCGGTTTCATCGAATCGATCCGGTCCCGCAAGGCACCTGTCTGCAGCATCGAGGAGGGACACCGGTCGACGACGGCATGCCAGCTTGCCAATATCTCGTACCGGACGGGCCGCAAGATTACCTGGGACCCGGTCAAAGAACTGATCATCGGCGACCCGGAGGCTTCACACTACATGACCAAGGAGTATCGAGCTCCCTGGTCTCTCGTCTAGCAGCCCCTGCGCCCGGACGGCGATCGACTCCGCGCTCCGAGCGCGCCCCGGCTGCGGCCCCGAGAAGAGCGCCTGCAGCGCGATCATGAAGGGCCCATCCGCGGAGCTTCATTCCGGGCCTCTACGAGAAAAGACCCGGTAGAGATAGAGCGTGAGCGCGAACGAAACGATCATGATCGCCGCGGGGACGACGATTCCCCAGAACACGCCGCTCATCGTCTCTTCTTGTTCCGGCGGTATCCGAGGTAGGCGCAGAGCATCCCGAGGCAGGACGCCGCATATGCGATCGTCATTCCGACCACCACGGCCCAACCTTGCTCCAAGCTATTCCTCCTCCCACTTCATGGTCCGCTCGAGGTCGCGCAGGTACTCCTTCTGCCGCGTCTCGTATTCCGTCGAGATCGTCCGGAGCTTGGGGTCGATGATCCAGTACATCACGCCGGCAGCGACCAGGCCGGCCAGCGTCGCGAGCGCGCCCCATAACGGCAGAAGCAGCAGGAGTCCCGTCCCGACCATGATCAGGATGTACGCGAGCGACGAGAAGACCAGGGCCCAGTAGTCCTCGCGCGTCCATTCGTCGGCTTCCTGCGGCGTCCACTTCCTGCGCAAGCGTCGCTCCTTCCGGCTCAGCCGGCGGCCGCCAGCCGGGCAATGAGACCGCGCGCCTCGGCCGCCCGCCGGACCGGGCCCCAGAAGCCGATGGGGCGCGACTGCACGTAGTAGCGCACCAGGTGGTCCAGGTCGTCCGCCGGCGTCAACAGGGTCACCGGCAGGTACACGGCGAGCCCCAGTACGAGCAGCAGCCAGAACTGCACATAATCCGGGAGCGCGGGCAGCAGCCCGAAGGCCGGCAGGACCCATACGACCAGCCAGCTCAGGCCGAGATTCGCCACCCACGACGAGAGATAGCCCCAACTGTTGAAGCGCCACCAGACGACCTGGAGGATGTTCGGCAGCCACACTCCCGCCGCCATGATCCAGACCGCGAAGATCAGCCAGCGCGTGATCTCCTGCATCATCGAACCATAGACGAAAGACCCGACGAGCAGGATGAGCGTCGTCAGCCTGCCGACCCACACCAGGCGCTGCTCGCCGGCGTCGGGGTTGATGTAGCGGTGATAGAGG
>DASXQN010000062.1:0-3518 GCA_036507155.1 Anaerolineales bacterium | reverse complement strand
CTTGGCGCGAGGTCTCTACAAAATTCGCCCGACCGTCTGCAGACAAACTATAAGGGGCGGGACCTGTGCCCGCCCTCAAGTGCAATCGTTTTCCTCGGAGTTGTTTTGAAAATAACAAATCTCAAATCACCGATCACAGATAACAAATAGAGCGAGGCTGCCTGCTTCCGGAATTTGTTATCTGTGATCGGTGATCTAAGATTTGTCATTTTCCAAGCAGTAGTTCTGCCACAAACCTGTCGTCGGGCTCCTCAAAGCTGCGGTACAGGAAATCCGCGCCCGCCGGTGTGACCACGCCCATCCAGTCCGTGGGGTCGCTCCAGATCACCTTGCGCGGCGCTATGGCCTTCACAATGTCTTCCAGGTCCCAGCGCAGGGCGAAGCCGGGTATCACCGCATCGTGCAGGTCGCGGTGGATCGCGTTCTCAAACGCCTGGCGCAGGCTCCGCGGCGTGCGGTCCAGCCAGATTCTGGAAATGCGTGGATCCAGAGCGGTGGCGATCAGCAGCCAGACGCCGGGCGCGCCCCGCGCAACTGCGCGCACCTCGGCGGCGTGCATCGTCAGCAGGTCCACACCGCGGATGATGTCGCTTGCGCGCATGCCGGGGAGGTTGCGCCCGATGAGCCATGCTCTGGTATTCGCGATCCAATCGCCAACAAGCCTCCCGCCTGCGGCCGCTGGAACTCCGCGCGGCCGCAGATTCAATACCGCGGCGCCGCGTTGCGCAAACTCCTTCGCGAGCTCGGCGGGCGAATCCACGAGCAGCAGACCGGGCTTGCTTCCCTTCACATTCGGCAGATAGAGCGTGCCTGTGATCTCCAGACCCGGCTCGCTTTCGATGCGCACCTCCTGCGAGCGAAACCCCCCGCCCGGGGTTTCGTTGAGCACGCGGACGGCAGGGGCGCCCTGGGAACTGACCTTTGTGATCCTGCGCAGTTCGGCCAACATTTGCTCCTGTGTGCCGTGCGACTTCCGCCGCTGGAAGCCCTCGGCGATGATCTGGTAAATCTCCCGTCCTTCCACCTGTCCGTCATTGGTGGCGCGCAGCTCGAAATCCGGCGCCATATCCACCGGTTCCTCCTTCGAGTTGCCGCGGCCGTCCTTGAGCCAGCGGATCATCCAGTCATATATGGCTTCGCGGATTTCGATTGGCGTTCCGTGGCCGCCCGGGCCAACGGCCCACTTGATCTTTTGTTCGGCATCGAACAGCTTGTACCACCCTTGGGCTTCCTGAAATGCGCGCCGCGCGCCCTCGATAGGGAAAAAGTCGCCCACCGTGGACGCGATGAGAAAGGGCTTGGGCGCGAACAGCTCGATATAGTCGGAGACGTCCAGGCCTGAAGAGATGAAATCCGGGAAGCTCTGTTCGGAATCGCCGGTGGGGCCGGAAAACAGCAGCCGCCAAGTGCTTATGTAGCAGGCCGGCGCCGCCACTTTTACGCGCGGATCAAGCGCCGAGATATAAGTTGTGAGCGTGCCTCCGCCCGAACAGCCTGTGCAGCCGATCTTCTCAGGGTCGACTTCCGGCCGGCTCTGGAGATAATCGAGCGCGCGCTTGGCGTCCCAGATGCGATAGCGCGCGAAGTTCTCCCCCGCCAGGATGGCCTGCGCCCCGGCCATGAAGTGCTGGTCGGTCGTGCCGCCGGCGAGCGACGCCCGCAGGCGCCGGTCGTATGCCTGTAACCGCTCGCCCTGTCCCAGCGGATCATACGCCAGCGCCACGAATCCTTTCATGGCCAGGTTGGCGGCGATGCGCTGCGCGGCCGTTTTACCTTCCATCCAGTGGCCCATCGGGATCAGCACGCCGGGATAGCGGCCCGGCGCATTGGGACGGTACAGATTGGCCGTCACGTATAACTGCGGCAGGCTTTCGAAGATGACCTTCTCGATTGTGTACTGCGGTCTGGTCACGCGCCCCGTGATTTTCGCATTCAGCGGCCCGTCGTAATCCGGTAGACCCCCGATCAGCTCCAGGATCTTTGCCCGCACGAGCTTCTGCCGCTGCTGCGCCTCGGCCGCGCTCCGAACCTTATCGACTTCCGCTTCGCGTTGCGAGAGCTGCCGCTGCGCAATGGAGTCCATCCACTGCAGGAACCGGTCCTCGTCCTTGAAAGCCGCCAGACATAGGGCAAAGCCGATGATTGCTCTTCGCATATAGAAAATCCCTTTGCAATTTATCGGGAGAACTCAAAAACCGCGCCGGCGAAGTCCCGGCAAGGGGTAGGCCCGGGCGCGGCATTGATCATATTCATCGGTAGGGCGCCCGAGGGCAAGCGAATTTTGTCCATGCTTGACAGCGATGTACAATCGTGCATACAATCCTGGATGTGTCGCCGGAGTGGGATCCGGACAAAGCTGCTTCCAATCTACGAAAGCACGGTGTGGATTTCGCCGATGCTGTCGGTGTGCTTGAGGACCCACGTGCGGTGACGATTCCTGACGACGCCGCTGATGAGGAGCGCTACGTTACAGTGGGTATGGACTTGCTCGGCCGTGTACTTGTTGTCTGTTGGACCTGGCGGAACGACGATGTTCGTTTGATCTCCGCGCGCAAGGCGGATGCCCACGAGCGGCACGCTTACGAAGAGGGATGACGATGCGCAAGCACTACGACTTTTCGAAGGGTCGGCGTGGGGCGATTCTGAAAGTGCCATCCGGGAAGACCCGCATCACAATCCGCCTGGACGACGATGTCCTCGACTGGTTCAAGCAGCGAGTCCACGAGTCCGGCGGCGGTAACTACCAGACTCTGATTAACAATGCACTGCGACGGTTCATTGAAGACACAACCGAGCCTTTGGAGTCGGTCCTGCGGAGCGTGCTCCGCGAGGAACTTGCGCGCTACGGCGGCGCCTCACGGCGGAGACCACGAGAGAGGCCGAACGAATAAGATTCTCTGCGATGGTCGCATTTTTTGCAGTCTCAATGACCCGGGTCAGCGCAAGCAGTCGGGTAGGGATGCGCAGCGTCCGGCGGACGGCAGCGCCTGTGGCGTCTCACCATAGAATCTCACTTTTGCGCCCATCAGCGAGATTACATCCGGAATGTCGGTGTATTTCAAAATCCCGAGGTAAGCAGGTCCCTGCCGGTGCGTAGCCGGAGGCGAGCCTAACACCACTCTTGCCACGCCGCCGTCCAGAAGCGCCGCATACAACCCGTTCACCCCGCTCTCTCCCTTGCCTGCGATCGTCAGGCGAGCCGCGTCGACTTCCGGCAGCGACCGCAGCAGCTCCAGCGAGCGCAGAACCTCGTAGACCTGCATCGATTCCAATGTGGTACCGGCTATCATCGCCTGCCTCTTCAAATGGTGATACGGATCGTCGTCGCTGAAGCTCCGCAGATTTTGCTCGAGGGCGCGGCTTCCTTTGTCCAGAGTCTCGACGATCAGGACTGCGCGCCTGCCCCAGTCATTTCGTTCCAGAGGCTGTTCGTTGCCCCAGACCGGAATCCCTCTGCGGTGGTCGACGACAAGAACACCCGGCAGCTTGCCGCCTGCTGCTTCAGCGGGTAGCGAATA
>DASXQN010000061.1:0-2671 GCA_036507155.1 Anaerolineales bacterium | reverse complement strand
ACGCCTTGCTGCTCAGCCGCGGGCTGCGCCCGAGAGACGAGCCGCAAATACCGCGCCATCCGATCCGCCGCCCACCACGATGAAATCAATTGTCTCTGACATTTTAACCACTCTGCTTCATTGCTGGATCGCCAATTCGCGTTCTTCTCCGGTCGACCGCGCTGCCCGGCCGATCCTACGCGAGTCATTTCGATTCTCCCGCATGATAACCAGGCCCGCGCAACACCTTGCCCGGCGCGGCTCCGGTGTACTTGCCTTCTTCGATCACCAGCGCGCCATTCACGATCACATACTTCATCCCTTCGGACGGCAGATCAGGCTCGCCGAACGTCGCGCGGTCACGAATCGTGTCCGGATCGAAAATCACCACATCCGCCGCGAGTCCCGGAGCGAGGCGGCCACGGTCGTAGGCCATGATTTCATTCGCTGCTATCGCCGACATCCGATGAATCGCCGCTTCCAGCGATAGCGCGCCGAGGTCGCGCACATACCGCGCCAGCACGCGCGGGAAAGCGCCGAAGGCGCGTGGATGGCTTGAGAGGAGAAGTGTCGCCCCCGAGGCCGGGCCGGCGTCAGTGTCAAAAGCGACGAACTCCTGATGCATCGCTTTGATCTTGTTCGCTTCGGACATGCTCTGCGGCATGGCGAAAGCGTCCGCGCGGGCAATCTCAAAGAAGACGTTCCACGGGTCTTGTTTGACGGCCCGCGCGATCTCGCCGAGCGATTTGCCGTTGTACGGAGCATAGGCCGGGGCTTTGATGCTTCCGAGCATGATGCGATCCCAGTCGTAGCCGGCGTGCGCGTACCAGTTCTCCCAATCCTTACCCGTCTCCATCTCGCGCCGGATTTCCACGCGGATGTTTGGATCGTCCAAACGGCGCAGCAAATCTTCCGGGCCTTTGGCTGAGTGGCGCGGATGAATGAGCGCGCGGATGCGGAGGCCGTTGTTGATGTAAGGATAAACATCCGCGGCAACTTCTTGCCCGGCAGCGCGCGCCGCTTTGATCCGGGCAATTGCCAAATCCATCTTGCCCCAGTTGGCGCGTCCGGCCGTCTTAAGGTGAAAGATGTGAACCGGAGTGCCTGCGCTCGCGCCGATGCGCAACGCCTCATCAATAGCTTCGAGCAGCCTGTCGCTCTCGTTGCGCATGTGCGTGTAGTAGCGGCCGCCGTACTCGCCCGCGACTTTGGCGAGTTCGAGAATCTCTTCTTCCGGCGCGTAGACGGCGGGCGGATAGATGAGCGAAGTCGAAAGGCCGGTCGCGCCCGCTTCCATCGCTTCGCGCACCATCGCTTTCATCTGCTCCATCTGCTCCGGCGTCGCGCGCTTATCCTGATCACCGATGACGATGGAGCGCAATTGAGTGTGGCCAACGGTCTGCACCATGTTTAGCGGCATCCCGCTTTTTTCGAGCAGCGCGAAGAACTCGCGCATCGTCCGCCAACCGGCTTTACGGCCCGCCTCTTCACTAAGCGGAGCGTCTGATGAGCCTTCGCCACAATTGATCGTTGTGATGCCTTGCGTCAGCAGATTGAAAGCGGCGTTGCGGTCTTGCAGGAATGGCCGCGCCGTCTGGCCCATCATATCAATGAACCCGGGCGCAACGACTAATCCGGTGGCATCAATCGTGCGCGCGGCTCCTGCCCCGGCCAAACGGCCAATCGCCGCGATGCGGCCATCTCGAATCGCCATATCCGCGCGATACCAGGGCGCGCCCGTGCCGTCGACGATGCGACCTTTGCGGATGAGCAGATCGTACTGCGCCTGGCCCTGTAGTAGAGCGACGGCGGTGGGAATGAAGGCTGCGGCCCCGGCGAAGATCGCCAATAACCTCACAGCTTTTTTCATGTGGATCCTCGAGAAGCTGAAGCGTCGGTTCTTTTCCTGCGGAACACTCCGCAGGGCCAGGCCTATTTGTCACGCTTGGAGAAGGTGCACGGCAAGGAAAACACTACACGCCGCCGCTGACACGTATAGCGCATGGCTCGCCGGTCTTCTCGATCGCCGGCGGGTATAGCGTGATTCTCTGCGAAGCACCCACCGCCGCCATGCGCCCGAGCAGTTGGCTGGACAACCCCTGGTTGAAGGCCCATGGCTTGGACCCGCAGGCGTACCCGATGTTGAACTCGCGGCGGGTGCAGCCCGACCAGACAGTCCGCAGTGGCCCAGCAAGCGATTCGATGACCGCCCTTATTGCGGCGATATTCGGGTCCGGCTGCTCATGCTGCTTGTCGGTCTCGAATGTCGCATACCACAGCCCATCCTCGCCGTGGGTTACGTCCAGGGGAGAGACGACCTGGGCCTCGAATGCCGCCGCAAGCGCTGTCAGATCGTCGCCCGATGTGAGGTCCAGGTCGGTGTTGAGGTAGCGAATCGTATCGTCCACCACTCCTCCGCATTTGCCGCCGATCTGCTCTGATGAGCCGGGACCATCCGTACTACTAATCCGTGAATTCTTGCCCATATGGCAAGATTTTGAGCCCTCCCTGACGGCGGGCTACCGACACATTGTGCTCGACGTTTGTGTCAGTAGCCCGACCGTCAGGGAGGGCGCAGCTCTAGAACGTCTGCAACGATATTTTGGTTGCGGCTATGCCGCTCCAGGCTCATTAATCGCTCCTGGTGCCTGACGTCCGGGCTCAGCGGCAACAGCGCGCGACCGCAGCGGAC
>DASXQN010000060.1:0-3426 GCA_036507155.1 Anaerolineales bacterium | reverse complement strand
TATCGCCGTGAAGCGATGGCTTTCAAGCAGATCTACCCTGAGGCACATTTCAATTTCTATGATTTTGTGAGATTGACGGCAATAAATATGTTGAGTGACCTGCGGCACGCCGCGCGGGCGCATGCCTTGTGGAGGTCTTTTGCCTCCATACTGTGGTTTCGTGCGATGCAATTCTGGGGAACGTATCAGGGCTATCGCCATTCCGGCGCGGTGACACAGCACTTGCGCCAGACGTTTTATTATCCGCGCGGGATGGATGCGGGTGATTCCGGCGCGCGGGATGTCGAGCGAATAAGGTATGATCATCCGCAGTAATCCAGAGCTGCACGATCCTGTTGTGAGGGTACCGCATGCCAAAACGCACTCCCGTTCCTGATCTCGTGAGGCCCGTCGCGGTCGGAGGACTTTTCTTTGTCCTGGGCATCCTCATCGCCGGGCTGTTCCTGCTCGAAAATACACGTTTGCTCATGAAGTCCGCGGTTCCTGCTAACTCAAATACAAGTGCGCCAGCCGATTTGTTCAACGCGGGTGTGCTGGTGGAGGTGGACGCCAAAGGCGGATGGCAGATGACGAATCTACTTGCAAAAGAGGGCGCCGATATCACGATTACGGTGGTCGATGGTCAGTGGACTGCATGGGAAGGAGTGAGTCCATACACTGCCGGCGCCGGATCGGACTACGTTTGCGCGGACGCCATGCCGGCGGAACGCTGCGTGGAACCGGTGCCCGATTTTCCCGTCGGCACGTTGATCGGCAGGATCGGCCGGCAAATCCTGCGTATCGGTGAGGGGTCGCACTTTACGGTTAAACGGTCCGGTCTCTTGATGCTGCGGATAAACGATGGCGATCCGGGTTTGCACGATAATGCCGGCAAGTTGGTTGTTGAAATCCTGATTAAGTAAAGTTGCTGCGTGACGACCCACTGTGCCGCATCTTGGAGCGTGTCCAAAGAGTACGGTTTTTTATCACCAAGGCACAAAGTCTCAAGGGCACCAAAGGAAAAAGCACTTCGTGACTTCGTGCTTTGGTGACTTTGTGGTGAGGTTTTCAGACACTATCTTGGAAGTATGAGGAATATCATATGAAAACCAAAACCATTGTCTTCATCCACGGCATGTTCATGACGCCTCTGTGCTGGGAGCACTGGATCGCGCGCTACCAGGCAAAAGGCTATCGCTGCATCGCGCCGCCGTGGCCCGGACGCGCCCAGCCGGTCGAGGTGCTTCGCAAAAACCATCCCGACCCCGAGCTGGGCAGACTTAAGCTGCGGGATGTCGTCGAGGCCATGGCCCTCACGCTTCAAGGCCTCGATGAGAAGCCGGCCATCATTGGCCACTCGATGGGCGGACTGGTGGTGCAGTTGTTGCTGCAGCGCGGTCTGGCGGTTGCCGGGGTAGCCATCGACCCCGCGCCACCCCAGGGTGTGTTCACGACGGCCTGGTCGTTCATTAAGGCGAATTTCCCCGCCATCAATCCGTTCGCTCCCGTCACCCAGCCTGTGCTGATGACGTTCGAGCACTTCCAATATGCTTTCGTCAACACGCTCCCGCTCGACGAACAGCGTGCCGCTTATGATCGCTATGTCGTGCCGGAGTCGCGCGGCGTACCCACCCAATCCCTGACCTCGGTCGCCAGGCTGGATTTCAAGACACCGCATCCGCCGCTGCTGATCACCGCCGGAGAGAGGGATCACATCATCCCCGCCTCGCTCAACCGGTCCAACTATAGGAAGTATGCCGGCTCTGCTTCGGTCACGGATTTCAAGCAATTTCCCGGCCGCGACCACTTCATCATCGGTGAGAAGGGCTGGGAGGAAGTAGCGGATTACTGTCTCGACTGGCTGGAGCAGACCGCATAGTCCGCAGCGTTTGTGTTTTCGCGCCCCGCCGGTGCGGGCGGCGCCAAATCATCCAAGGAAGGGATTCGGTATAATCAAGTTGTTATGGCCGAATTTGCACGCTTCCGTTCATGCTTCATCGATCTCAATGGCTTTGAAGCATGACCACTGATTTCCCTGTCTCGATCTTCCAAGTTGTCGCGCTCGGCCTGGTCCTCAGCATGCTCGCGGGGCTGCTGGCGATCGCGCTCGCGCGCCGCACCGGCCTGATCGACAAACCCGGCGGCGAACCGCACAAGCTGCACACCAAACCCACGGCCATCGCGGGGGGACTGGCGCTCTTCGTGGTATTGGTGCTTGGCTGGTTTCTCAACAGGCGTGAATTCGGCGATCTCTGGAAGGTGTTGCTGCCCGCGGCGGTCATCTTCGCGGTCGGCCTCTGGGACGATTACCGCCGCGTCCGCTTTTGGGTCAAGCTGGCGCTCGAGATCCTGGCGGTCGGCTTGTTGATCGCGTTCGGCATCCAGGTGCACGTGATCCAGATCAGTTTCCCAGAAGTTCCTGCATCTGTCGCCGGCGTGCTCGATATCCTCATCACCATCGTGTGGCTGGTCGGCATGACCAATGCCTATAATTTCGTGGATAGCATGGACGGCCTGGCGACGGGGATCGCGGTCATCACCTCCATTTTCCTGGCCTTCACTTCGCTTTTCTCCGGGCAGGTCGGCCTGGCGCATTTCATGGCCTTTTTGGCCGGTGCCTGCTATGGGTTGTATTTTTTTAACTCTTTTCCCGCACGCCTGTTCCTGGGCGATTCAGGTGCGCTGAGCCTTGGGTTTCTTTTGGCAACCACGTCCATGCTCTATAACCCGCGCGTGTTCCCGCAACCGTCCTCATGGTTTGTGCCCGTCATGATCCTCGGCGTGCCGATCTTTGATATACTGCTGGTCGTCATTTCGCGGCTGCGACGCTCCCAGCCGGTGTATAAAGCCGATCGCGGTCACACGTATCATCGACTGGTCGCGATGGGCTTGCCTCCCAACCAGGCGGTCCTGCTCCTGCACATTGCAACGCTCCTGCTGGGTTGTCTCGCGTTCATCGCGCTGAATCTGCAGCCGGTCGCCGCCAACATCATCTTCGCGGGTGTGGTCCTGGCCGGCCTGCTCGCGCTCGCGCTCATGGACGACCGCAAACGCTGGCCGTAACGCAACCATGCCCACACTCGCCGCTCTTGTCCCCATGCGTCATCACAGCCAGCGCGTGCCCGGTAAGAATTATCGGCTGCTGGCAGGCGTTCCGTTGTTCCACCACATCCTCAAGACGCTGCTCGCCGTCCCTGAGATCAAACAGGTGGTCGTCGACACCGACTCGCAGCCGGTGATGGACGGCCTGCGCCAACATTTCCCGCAGGTGACGATCATCGAGCGCCCGGAACCTCTGCGCGCGGATGACGTCCCCATGAATGAGATCCTGATGCACGACACGCAGATCGTGCCCGCCGATTTCTACCTGCAGACTCACAGTACCAATCCACTCCTGCGCGCCGAAACCGTCTCGCGCGCGATTCAAACGTTTCACAACAATTATCC
>DASXQN010000059.1:0-7606 GCA_036507155.1 Anaerolineales bacterium | reverse complement strand
GGAGCGAATGGCCGTCTCGATCTCGTCCGCGCTGACGGTCAGGCCGCGTTTGTGCGATTCTTGCAGGATCAGCTCTTCGTTGATCACCTGGTCGAGCACACTCTGTCCGAGTTGGGCCGGCGTGTCGAGCTGCGCTTGGATCTGCTGGAGCTGTGAGGAGACGTCCATGCCGAACGCCTGCCCGAGTTGGTAGTACTGATCGTAGGTACCGATCAATTGATTACGCTGCAGTTTGACGCGCGTTTGGAAATCGCGCGTCGAGATCTCCACTTCGCCGATCCTGGCGACCGGCCGATTAAGCTGGAGATATTTTTCGTCGATATACCCATACGCCAGCAGGCCCACCACCAGGACGAGGATGCCGATGAAGCTGTACAGGATCAGGCGCGTCTGTTGTCGTTCCCGCTCGAGGCGCGCGACGTGTTTCTTTGTATGGACGACGGGTCTATCGCCCCGTTCGTTAGGCATTGTTGATTACTCCTTCGAAGGGTGTCACTCTAAGGGAGCCATCGCGCTGAGCGGAGCGACCCCAGGGAGCGAAGTCGAAGCGCAAACGCCCGAAGAGTCTGTGCCGCGGAGCGGCCGGTGTTAGCGCTCCCTTCGGAAGCTAGGTCCTTCGCTGCGCTCACCGTTCGTGCCGCCGCAACGGCGGCCCGCGCCGGTGCGAGACGGCAGGATGACAAACTTAGGGGTTATTCCGCTCTGCCGGTAAACGGCAGCAGCGCGATGTGACGGGCCTGCTTGATGGCGCCGGCCACGACGCGCTGATGGCGCGCGCAGGCGCCTGTCTGGCGGCGTGGACGGATCTTTCCATCTTCGGTGACATAGCGCTTGAGAAGATCGACCTTCTTGTAGTCGATGGTCAGCGTCTTGTCCGCGCAGAACTGACAGACTTTCGGTCTGGCAAAGAAACGGCGTTCCCCGGGGCCGCCTTCACCCTGTGTAGTTTGATCTTCAGCCATTGAATACTCCAACTTTCTTCAGTCTAAAACGGAAACTCATCTTCGGCGCCGCTGGGATCACTGTCAGACGGCGCGGGTTGCGACTCCTCGGCCTGGCCGGCAGCCTCGCGGCGATCGCCCAGCATCATCATCTCGTTGGCAACGACCTCCACGGTGGTGTGCTTTACGCCTTCCTTGTCGTCCCAGCGGCGGGTCTGCAAGCGGCCCTCGATGTAAACCTGCTGGCCCTTCGAGAGATACTGTTTGCAGATCTCGGCCAGGTTGGCCCAGGCCACAACGTTGAACCACTCGGTCTCGCTGCGTTTCTGTCCGTCCCCACTGTTCCAGGATCGGCTGACTGCGACCGTGAACGTCGTCACCGGGCGACCGGACGCGGTGTAGCGCATTTCCGGGTCTCGGCCCAGGTGGCCGATGATCATCACTTTGTTCAAGCCTCGGCTCATTGCGTCCCTCCGGTGCGAGATCTACGACAGTTCGTCCGCGTTGCGAGTGAGACGCTATCCCACCAGGGTCAACATGTGGCGGATGACCGGTTCCTGGAATCGGATATTGCGTTCCAGTTCGGGCGTGGCCGCGGGATCGAGCGTGACGTTCAAGAGAACATACTGGCCCTCGCGGTGCTTGCGAATGCTGAAAGCCATCCTGCGACGCCCCCACACATCCACCTTGTCGACCGTGCCGCCTGAATCGCCGATCCAGCCTTTTACGCGGTCGACGATGCCGTTAAAAGCGGCCTCATCCAGATCGGGCTGGATGATACACATCAATTCATAATTACGCATGGGATGCCTCCTTTCCATGGGTTTGCCGGCGATCGCACCGTGGGTGCTCCGTCAGCGGAAAGGCACGATTTCGCGTACCTGAGTGGGCAGTAGTTTATCACAAATACCCCGAAAAACGAGAAACTCAGAGAACAATTCGCGACGCACTCTTGTCCTGCAAAGTCCCCGTGGGGGGCGAAGCGCGTAATCTAGTCCGTGGTGGCCTTACCTTAAATAAATCGGATTGCTGAAAATCCAGCCTCTTTTTCGCCCGAGATAATTTCGATACGCCTCGAAACGATATACGCCGGGGTCGGTGGTGATGTGCGTCGCCGCCTGCTGCGTCTTCCAGCTCTTTAACAACATGCCGTCTTTGATCAGCCGGATCTCTGCAATGCCGGGCAGCCGCGCCTGCAGCGTCACGCCGCCCTTTGCGGCGATCTCCTCGCCCATGATGGCGGATTTGTTGTCCCGTCCCTGCGCGGTGAAGCGGAAGCCGCGCGTGGAGGCCGGCAGGTCGTAGCCTACGAAGCAGCGGCCCGCGGCGATCGACTCGAGGATCTGGCGCTTGTCCGTGCCGGCATCGCCGCTCAAAGGCTGGGATAGGATCACATGGGTGTTCACCCCGCGGAAATGGAACTCGTACGGAAAAATGACGCGCTTCAGCGGTCCCAGGCGCAGGTGCAGCGCGTGCGCATCCGATCCGCCTATGCCGACCACGCGCCGGCCCTCGCCCAGCAGTTCGTCCCATTTCGCCAGGGTGGCGGGCAGGGGACCGCGCGCAACCAGTGCCGGAAAATACGCGTACAGCACGCCGTAGAACTTGTTAGAGACGACCGTCTTCAGCTCGCTGAGCGCGTTCCAGACCTCCAATCCCGCGTAGCCCTGGACCGACCAGTCCACCCAGGAGATATCGGTCTCGTTGAAGGCCACGGCGGCGGGATCGTTGGGGTGCGCCAGAAATGCGAGGCCGCCGGATTCGCGGACCGCGTTGATCAGCGATTGCGGCTCATCCGCCAGTGTGGCCAGCTCCCGATTCGTTCCGAACGCCAGTAGATGGTTCTTTTGCGGGTCGCGATCCTGGTCATGGATCTCCTCCCCGATCAGCATCAGGACGCGGCGGTTGAGTTCCTTGTAGTATCCTTCGAATCCCTGGACCAGCACGTTGTGGTCCGTGACGATCACGGCCTCCACACCCGCCTTCAAGGCCGCGCGCACGAGGTCCCGATGCGTGCCTGTGCCATCTGAGTAGCGTGTATGCATATGCAGGTTCACGATGATTTCGTGCATGGGGGGCTTGTTGACGGTTTCCCTTCCGAACAGGTATAATGTGCCCGCTCAATTTGGAGGCACACGCATGACCAACTTTTTGTATACCGCGCTGATTATAATCTCGGTCGCATTGATCGCCAGCGTCATCCTGCAGAGCAAGGGCGCAGGCCTCGGCGGTCTGACCGGGGCCGATACCGGCGGAGTATTCACCGCTCGCCGCGGCATCGAGCGCGTCTTGTTTTGGATCACGATCGTCCTGAGTGTGCTCTTCTTCGGGCTGGTGATCACGATCCTGCTGCTCAACCGCTAGATCAAGCAATCCCCGCAAGGCTGCCATATCATGGCCCTCACGGGGCCGCCGCGTTCAGAGTTCCGCGCAGCACATACCAGTAGTTCCGGCTGGCAGCCTTTCTTTTCGTCAACTTTCCCCCTGAACCCAAAGAATGAAACGATTACGCTGGCAGATCCTGGTAGTGACCGTGACGCTCGTCGTCGTGGGCGTCTTGCTATTAAGCCAGCAGCCGATCGGACCGGTGCAGATCCTGCCCGAGCCGACAACCGGCGGCGTCTACACGGAAGGGTTGGTCGGCGCAATGGGACGCCTCAATCCACTGCTGGACTGGAACAATCCAGCCGACCGCGACGTGAACCGGCTGATCTTCAGTGGATTGATCCGGTTCGACTCCCACGGCCTGCCGCAAGCCGACCTGGCCGAATCATGGGGCACCACCGAAGACGGCACGATCTACAATTTCACGCTGCGCTCGAACGCTGTGTGGCAGGACGGCATGCCGGTCACCACCTCGGACATCATTTATACGATCGACCTCATCAAGAGCGACGGTTCGCTGTTCCCGCAGGACGTCAAAGACCTGTGGAGCGAGATCGAGATCAACGAACTGGACGAGAAGAACTTCCAATTCAAGTTACCCGAGCCGTTTGCGCCGTTTCTGGACTATGCCGCCTTCGGCATCCTCCCGAAGCATCTGCTTGAATCGGTCTCCCCGGCGGATCTGGCGAGCTCCGACTTCAATTTGAATCCGGTCGGTTCCGGTCCGTACAAGTTCGACCATCTGCTCGTGGATGGAGGCCAAATTACCGGTGTTGTGCTGACGCTGAACGACAGTTATTATCTTAAGAAGCCATTCATTCCCCAGGTGGTCTTCCGCTACTATGCGAGCGCGGCTGCCGCATTGGATGCGTATCAACGCGGCGAGGTCCTCGGAATCAGCCAGCTCACGTCCGATGTGCTCGCGGACGCGTTAGCGGAGCCCGGGCTCTCGGTGTATACCAGCCGCTTGCCGCAAATGAGCATGGTTTTTCTGAACCTTAATAACTCCGCGGTGCCCTTCCTGCAAAACGAGAAGGTGCGCCGCGCACTGCTGCTGGGACTGAATCGCGGCGCCATGGTCTCGCGGTTTCTCGGCGGACAAGCCGTCGTTGCAGACGGGCCGATCCTGCCCGGCTCCTGGGCTTATTATGATGGCATCGAACATTTGGATTATGATCCCGAAGCTGCAGCCTCGCTGCTCAAGGCTGAAGGTTACGTTATCCCTGCTTCGGGCGGAGACGTGCGCGCCAAGGATGGGCAATCGCTGATCCTGACGCTCGTCCATCCGGATGACACGCTCCACGCCGAGATCGCGCAGGCGATCCAGGCGGACTGGGCTCTGATAGGCGTCCGCGTCGATCTCCAGCCGGCCCCGTACGCGCAAGAAGTTTCTGAATTCCTGGCGCCGCGCGTCTATCAGGCCGCGTTGGCGGACGTCAACTTCGCGCGCACGGCGGATCCCGATCCGTATCCGTTTTGGCACCAGGCGGAGGCCACCGGCGGACAGAATTACTCGCAATGGGACAATCGCACGGCCAGCGAGTACCTCGAATCCGCCCGCACGCAGACGGACTTCGCGGCCCGCACGCGGCTGTACCGAAATTTTCAGGTGATCTTTTCGAAGGAGCTGCCTTCCTTGCCGCTGTATTACCCGGTGTACTCGTACGGCGTCGACGCGCAGGTGCAGGGCGTGCAGGTGGCTCCGCTCTACGATACGAGCGACCGGCTGGCATTCATCTTCGACTGGTTCCTGGTCACGCGCCGAACGCTGGAACAGACGCCACAACCGACCATCGGCCCGTAACTCATCAATCATCAATCCTCAATCAGCATTCATCAATTCCAGGAGATGCATCATGTCTGACGCTCAGTCCGCTGTAGAGTACGCTCACAAGCACTATGACCGCTTCATCGAAGAGTTGAAGGCGATCGTCGCAATCCCCTCGATCTCCACAGGCACCGACCATGTCGCCGATGTAAAGCGGGCGGCTGAATGGATGGCGGATCATCTGCGCGCGGTCAAGATGGAGAACGTGCAGGTCATGCCGACGAGAGGACATCCGGTCGTCTACGGCGATTGGCTCAAGGCAGGCAAGAACAAACCGATCATCCTGATCTACGGGCATTACGACGTCCAGCCCGTCGACCCCATCGATCTGTGGGAGAGCAGTCCATTCGAGGCAATGCTGCGCGGCGACCATCTCTTTGGCCGCGGGACCTCCGACATGAAAGGGCAGGTTGTGGCTTCGATCAAGGCGATCGAGTCGATCGTTCAAACGAGTGGTCTGCCCGTCAACGTGAAGTGGTTGATCGAGGGCGAGGAAGAGGTCGGCTCGGAGAATTTGGACGAATTTATCAAGGCGCACAAGGAGCTGCTGGCCTGCGATTTCTGCCTCAATCCGGACGCGGGTATGATCGCGGCGGACCAGCCCACCATCACCTATGGATTGCGCGGCTTGATGTATTCCGAGGTACGCGTATACGGCCCGGATCGCGACCTTCACTCTGGCCTGTTCGGCGGGACCGTGCACAACCCTGCGCAAGCTCTGATCGAATTGATCGCGGGCATGCACGACGCGCAGGGCCGCGTCACGCTGCCAGGTTTTTATGACAAGGTCCGCCCGCTCAGCAAGGAAGAGCACGCGGATTTCGCACGCCTGCCGATGACGGAGCAGTTTTACCTCGATCAGACCAAAGTGCCCGCGTTGTGGGGCGAGCCCGACTATCTGCCGGTAGAGCGTGTGGGCGCGCGGCCGACACTGGAAGTGAACGGTTTCCTTTCGGGCTTCACAGGCCAGGGCAGTAAGACCGTCCTGCCGGCGTGGGCCATGGCCAAGATTTCCTGCCGCCTCGTCCCGGACCAGGTGCCTGAAGAGGTCTACGAGCAATTGAAGAAGTACATGGAAGTGCACGCGCCGAAAACCATCCGCTGGGAAGTGACAAGCTTGCACAACTCCGGCGTCGCGATCACGGATCGCAACAACGCTGCTGTGAAAGCCATGTCCAGCGCGCTCGAGACGGTGTGGGGCAAGCGCCCGCTCTTCAAGCGCGAGGGCGGCTCGATAGGCGTGGTGGTCCAGTTGCAGAATAATATCGGCGCTGAGTCAGTGCTGACCGGCTTCGGCCTGCCCGAGGACAACGTCCACTCACCGAACGAAAAACTGCACCTGCCGACCTGGAAAAAAGGTCTGGATGCGTTGATCCATTTCTTCTACAACGTGGCCCTGAATGCCTGAAGACCGCATTATGACATACGGGGGTCAGGCGGTCATTGAGGGCGTGATGATGCGCGGCCAGCGGGCATTTGCCATCGCCATGCGCGCGCCGGACGGCGGGGTCGTTGTCCACACAGAAAAGCTGGCGCGTGTCTACCGTTCCGGTCTCACCAAGATCCCGTTCGTGCGCGGCGTAATCCTTTTGTGGGATGCGCTGGGCCTGGGCATGCGCGCTCTGACGATCTCCGCAAACACGCAAACAGGCGAGGACGAAAAGCTGGAGGGCCCGGCTCTCTACCTGACCCTGGGCTTGTCTCTCGTGATCGGCATCAGTCTGTTCTTCCTGCTGCCGGCCGCCGCAGGCGGCTGGCTCGAGCTCTGGTTGACGCGCAACGCCGGCGCTGGAGGCGGCGTTGCGCCGTCCCTGATGGATCCGCAGCTTGCGGCCAACTTGTGGCTCGGCAACCTGCTGGAAGGCATATTGCGGCTGGTCCTCCTGGTGACATACATCTGGGCGATCGGCTTGATGCCGGACGTGAAGCGACTGTTCATGTATCATGGCGCCGAACACAAGACCATCAACGCCTACGAGGCCGGCGCAGAATTGACTCCGGAATCGGTCGCCAGGTTCTCGCTTGAACATCCGCGCTGCGGCACGGCGTTTATGCTCACGCTCGTGTTGTTTTCGATCCTGCTTTTCACCGCGCTCGGGCCACTGCCATTAATGTGGCGCTTGGCCAGCCGAGTGCTCTTGATCCCGGTCCTGGCGGGCATCGCCCTCGAATACGTCCGCTGGACGGCCAACCACCTGGACAACTCGATCGTGCGCTGGTTGATCAAGCCGAACCTTGCGTTGCAGCGTCTCACGACGCGGGATCCTGACCGGTCGATGCTGGAGGTCGCCATCCAGTCTTTCCAGTCGATGCGAAAGGCGGAGCAGGAAGTGCCGGTGTAGGTCGGTAGTATGCAAAACGGCAGGCAATCGCCTGCCGTTTTTATTTGTGTCTCATTCGCCGTCTGTATAATTTCCACAGTCTGTCATTGCGAGCGAAGCGAAGCAATCTC
>DASXQN010000058.1:0-10479 GCA_036507155.1 Anaerolineales bacterium | reverse complement strand
TTCATAATCGGGGAAAATTTCAGCCACGGCCGGGTTGTTCAGCCGCTTGATGCAAACCTCAGACAACACATCGCGATAATCGGACGTGACGCCCAGGTCGCCGGGACCGATCAATTGGCCCTCGCGCAGTCCCGGCCATTCGCCGTGGACCTTGCCGCCGTCCACATGTCCGCCCAGCACCATCATCATGCTGCCGTGTCCGTGATCGGTTCCGAGGCTGCCGTTCTCCGAGGCGCGCCGGCCGAATTCGGACATGGTTACTGCGGTCAGGCTGTTGAGATGCTCGCTCATGTCGGAGTGAAAAGCCGCCAGACCCTCGGCCAGATCCTGCATCAGGTTGGCCATCTGTCCCACGCTGGCGCCTTGCGCGAAGTGCGTGTCCCAGCCGCCGACGTCGATCGCGGCCACCTCGAGCCCGACCTCAGCTTTGATCAGCATGGCCGTCTGCTTCAGGGCCATCCCGAACTCCGTATCGGGATAGAGCGCCGAATGCGCGGGCGCGTAATTGAGCGGGTCCAGCGTTTGCAGCGTGTCCATGATCGAGAGCGTTTCCTGCCCGAGCGCGTCATCGGCATAGACGGTATCCAGCGCGGCGCGCATTTGCGCGGCCGCGCGCGCGTCGCCGCCCAGGTGGAAGTCCGCGATCGAGCGCAGCGCTGAGATGGGCACCGGACCGTTCAAGCTGCGCTGCGGGCGGCTGCCCATACCCACCGCGCGCAAGGGCGAGCTGTTGCCGGTGTTCAGCGTGGCCAGATGGCGCCCGATCCAACCGGACGCGGGGCCGCGCTCATCATCCACGCCGCGCTCCATCAACTCCATGGCTTTGAAATGGCTGCGCGATTCGTCCGGCGCGCCGCACGCATGGATTATGCCAATCTGCCGGCTCTGCCACGCACCTAACAATGCCTTCATCGAGGGATGAAAACCGAAGAAGCCGTCCAGGTCCACGGCGCGCTGCTCGGGCTTTGTGCTTGAGTCGTCCGGGCGCGGAATGCCCAGCGACGGCCGCAGGCTGTAATACGCGTCTTCGCCGTGCGGCACGACCATGTTGAGCACGTCGGCTGCGCCGCGCAGGAATACCACCACCAGCGTGTCGCCGCGCGGGGCTTCGTTCTCGGGTGCGAAGGCCAGCCGCGGCATCCATGCCGGCAGCGCGACCTGAAATGAGGCGGGTTTGGAAAGTATGGTTACCATTGAGGTCTCCTTTTTGCATACGTCATTGCGAGGAAGTGGCGCTGAAAGTGCCACGACGTACCACTTCGTACCCTTTCAGGGCATGATGGCACTTTGGCAATCTCCTCGCCAATTCTGAGATTGCTTCCCTACGGGCGGCCCTGACGGGCACACGTGCTTCGCGCTCGCGGCCACCGCTTCGAAATCGCTCCCTGCGGTCGCTCCGCTCAGCGCGATAGCCGCTCGCAATGACATGAGTCAGCGCCACTGAAACGCCGGCGAAGCCAGGATGCCGCCGGCCAGGATTGCCAGCGCCTCGTCAGCATTGGCGCCGGCCGAGGTAACGGAACCGATCAACTCGTCCCGCGCGGAGGCGGCCAGCGGCGCGCCCAGCAGCAGCGACGTGAGTGCGTCCATTTGCGCGGCCGGGTCGTGCGCGTTGGCAACGTCCATCAACGCGCGCAGATCGGTCTTCGTGTGACCCAATTCATTCCGGACCAGTTCGAACGCGAACTGCCAGCGCGGCATCAGGCTGCCCTGCCACTGCGCGGCGCGGTCGGGATAGCCGTCCGGCGTGGCCCATCCGAAATAAGTCTGGCCCATACGCATGAGATGATCCTGCATCGCATGGCCGTCGGTTTGCACCTCGAGCATACGCAACGCCGAAACGACGAAATTGGCAGGCCGCTTGTATTTCGGCTGCCCCAGCGAGAGGCCGTCCAGCAGGATGACGCGCAGCACCGACTTGATATCGCCCTGCGTTTGCAAGAAGGCCCGCGTCGCTTTCTCAACGATCTCAGCGGTCGGCTCGTCCGCGATGAATCGACGCGCAAGCTTGGTTGCGACGAAACGCGCCGTGCTCGGGTCGGCGATAAGCTTTTCGATCACGCGCTCGGCCTCGCGCTGGCCTTCGTTCGGGATGATCAGATCCAATACCCTCTTGATGCCGGTGTCATGCAGGTCCGGATTGAACGTAAAATCGCCGAGCCAGAAATGATTCTTGACGGTCCAGCCCGTTAGGCAGCGCGCCAGTTCCATCACATCCTGCTGGCTGTAGCCGCCATTCACGCTGAGCGTATGCAGCTTCATGAGTTCGCGCGCGTAGTTCTCGTTCGGCGCGCCTTTTTCATTGGCCTGGTTATCCAGATACACGAGCATGGCCGGCGAATGCGCCGAGGCCCACACCAGGTCGCGGAACGAACCCAGCGCGTGCTTGCGGATCACTTCGCGATCGTCCACCGTTTTGAGAAAGAAACAGTTGCCCTTCTCGGTGGTGATATTGAAATGATCGCTCCAGAACTCCACCATGACCTCATACAACTGGCGGCGGCTGTAAACCTGTCGCAGCAGTGTAGCCCGGCGCAGCTCGCCCGGGATGCTCTCGCGGTCGTAATTCTCGAACAACTGGTTGCTGAGCGCCTCCAGTTCGTTGGCTTCCATACCCAGCGTCTTGAACGAACGCAAATGCAACAGCATGCCAGGGTCATCAATCGAGTCGGGCGCAAGCTGTTCTTCGATCCAGGCCTGCAATCCGACCTGCGCAAGCCGGGCGCGCTCTTCCGTACGCGGACCGAAGGTCAGCCGCGACAGCGACATGAAATCGCGCGCCGCGAGCGGTTCCCACGGGACGATGGGTTGGTCGGTGAGCCGATAGAGCGGACCGCAGCCTGAGAGCGCCGCGCTGGCGGTCACGAGGGCGCTGAGTTTGAGGAAGTCGCGGCGGGAGAGGGACATGGCAGGAAGGGAGAAGGTGATTAGGGAAAAGGGATTGGGTAATTAGGGAGTAGGTAATTAGGGATCAGGAATTGGTCGAAGAACCTGAATGACTTCTGCCCAATCCCTGGTTACCTGATTCCTAATTACCCATTAAGCGGCTTGCACCGTCGATTCGGAAACGGTTCGAATTACCCCACGCGGCATCCAATTCAAGAGCGCGAAGCCGGTTGCACCGAAGGCGACAATCAGCGCCAGCGGCCAGATGAACAGCCAACCCAGCACGGGGAAGATGGCGGCCAGCTCGAGCACGACCGCGCCGCGCACGAATCCGCCCAGCGGACTCAGAGAATTCCCGCGCGCGATCCGTTTGCCCATATGTGCGCTGATGCCGGCGGAACCCAGGCTTGAAAGGGTCAGCGCGGTGGCCAGCAGGATCCAGCCCATGAATTTGGCGCCGCCGACCGGCAGGGCCATCAAGATCATGATCGGCACGGCGACCCCGACGGTGATGAAGAGTCCCGCCCAGAAACACGCCCAAGGCGTCTGCTCGACGCGGGCGCGGGCGCGTTCGACGGTGGCAGGGAACAACAGCCACCACGCGGTGAGCATGCCGGGAAAGGCGATGCCGATGGAAACGAGGATGCCAAAGATGGCGGTGATATCAGCCATGGGGAAGTCCTTTCTACTGCTGTCGCAGTACCTTGTGTGTCGGTGATATACACGAGATACAGGGGTTGGACGGGAAAAGTTGCAAGAGCTTTAACCACGAAGGGCACTAAGAGCACGAAGGATTAAACCAAAAGGACGCGGGCGGCGCGTCCTTGAGATCAGAGGAAAATGATTCTTAGCGTTCTTCGCGTCTTCGCGGTTTAGGTACTCTGACGCTGGAAATATCCGATGATGAACGCGCCGATACCCACCAGCCCCGCGTACGGCAGCATCAGGAACCATCCTACGAGCGGCAGCGCGCAGGCCAAGCCGAGAAAGATCGTGCCCCACACAGACCGCTTCAGCGCGGTTGCATCCGGCATCGCCCGCTCCCCGATCAGATTGACCATCCCCGCCAGGCCAAAACTCAAGGCGATCACCAGCGCAGCCGTGATCAAGACCGCGGGGATCGTCAGAATGACCTTGAACGGACCTGAGGCACCGTCTGCAAGTTGGAAGAGAATGAATGCGATGACGGAGAAGAAAAGGAAATTTACCGCGCCGATGCCGAGCGCGCGGCCCTGCATGGCCGCGATCGCAGCTTGCGTTTGTGCGGTCCGTTTTGGGAACAACGCAGCCAACACCAGGAAGTAGCTGATGAGGCCGGCGATCAGCGCAGCCAGCCAAAGTATCACACGGTAAAAATCGTTCATCGAATTCTCCTAAGTAATTTCATGCAAAAACCGGAGTGCAGACTTCAGTCTGCACTGGTTTGGCGGACTGAAGTCCGCATTCCGAGAATCTAGGAAGATTTCGTCATGCGTCTCAACAACAGGCCGTTACCGACAACCCACAGCAGAAAAGCGCTAATTGCCACCGAGGTGAGCGCCAAGGTTGAGATATCGACCGAAAGAGCGGGCAAGGCCGGCGGGGTGAACGCGGCGATGGATTGAGTCCAGGCTGTCCACTGGGTCTGAAATTGCAAAAGCAATTCCGCCAGCGACGGCCATTTGTAGGCTGTGAGGATCGGGCTGATGACTTCTTGTAGGATCGGCGCGGCAGACACGAGCACGATCACCGCCAGCGCGGCTTGCAGGCCGGCCGTCAGACGGATCCAACGCGGCAACCCCTCGCCGCGCTGCGACTGAAAGGAGTGCCGAAGCGCATGCACAACCGACCCACCGAGGTCCCGGGACAAAGCCTGTTCGGGCAGCGACTCGATCGCCGCGAACAAGCCCTGCAGCGCGGTCAGACGCGCGCTACAGTCCGCACACGCGGCCAGATGCGCGACCGCCGCGGCGCGGGCTTCCGCAGTCAGTGCCTGGTCCAGATATTCGTTGAGCTGCTCGTCAGATAGATGCATGTCCGATTTTTTCCGCCAACAGTTTGCGGGCGCGGAAGAGATGGCTCTTCACATCGCTGAGCGGGATACCCATGGTCGCGGCGATCTCATCATAACTCATGTCTTGATAATGCCGCAGCTCGACCACCAGCCGATACTGCGGCGGCAGCGCGGCCAGCGCCCGGCGGATCTGCTCGCTTCGTTCGCGGACCTCGTAAGCTGCCTCCGGCCTGTCGGCCTCATCCGCGTCGCGTTCCTCATCCAATTCGGCGTGGATTGCCGCCTGCGCCGACATATGGTTCAGGCACACGTTGGCAGCCACACGCCGGATCCACGGCCCAAACGGGCGCTCGAGGTCGAAGGTATCGAGCCGTTCGTAGGCCCGGATGAAGGTCTCCTGCGCCAGGTCTTCGGCCTCACGGCGCTCACTCAGCACACGATAGCAGACGTTGAACACGCCGGTCTGATAGCGGATGACGAGCTCGCCGAACGCCTCGGTTTCGCCGCGACGGGCGCGCACGATCAGGTCGCGGTCGGGAGGCGCGCTCATTTCTTAATGGTAATACAGATTGGAGGGGGAAAAGTTGCATAAACAAGTACGCGGGTTGCAGAGGCGGTGTGTCTGAATACAGATTTCGGGGTTTATCTATTCGAACTTATCAGCTTCATCCACCCCGAGGAGGAGAATCATGCGGACTATCAGGTATTTCGGTCTCTTGTTACTGCTGGCTGCCATCGGAGCGGCCTGCCAGGCTGGGCCAACTCCAACGCCAGCGCCCGCCACCGCAGCACCCACTGACACACCGATTGCCAACTCTTCCGATTGCACGGATTCGGCGTCCTTCGTGGCCGATGTGACCGTTCCGGATGGCGAGCACTTCGACAAAGGCGAAACGTTCACCAAGACCTGGCGTATCAAGAACAATGGCACCTGTACGTGGAACACGGGCTACAGACTGGCCTTCTCCTCGGGCGAACAGATAGATGCGGGCAAGACCATCCCATTAGCGGAGACCAAGCCGAACGCCGAGGTCGACATTTCAGTGGAACTGAGAGCTCCTGCCAGCGACGGCGCATTCACCAGTAATTTCGAAATCCAAAATGCGAAGGGGAACGGGATCGAGATCGATGAGGGAAAGTATCTGTGGGTGAAGATCACGGTCGGAAGCGTCACGGCCCCGCCGACAGCCGCGCCTTTCAGCGAAGTGCCCGGCTGTGCTTACAACCAGAACGCGGAATACATCACGCAGATGCTCGGTCTGATCAACAGCGCACGCAGCGTCGCCGGGCTGCCCGCCGTCAGCCTGAATGCACAACTCTCCGCGGCGGCGCAGGCTCACAGCGCGGACATGGCCTGTAACAGCCTGCTCAGCCATACCGGATCGCAGGGTTCCACGCTGAAATCACGGCTCGCCGCGCAGGGCTACACTGCATCCTTTCAAGTGGAAAACATCTACGCCCAACCGCCGAATTTTGGCGGCAATCCGCAGGCCGCCATGGATTGGTGGCTGGCCGACGCGACGCACCGGGACGCGATCCTGGATGCGCGCGTCATCGAGGTTGGGCTTGGATATGCCTTCGTTCAGGGGAGTGAATTGGGCGGATACTTCACGGTCGATTTGGCCGCGCCGTAGGCCCATTCGAAGTTGGGCCGGACTGTTTTTGTACACGGACAACACGGAAAACAATCATAGAAACCGTGTGTATCCGTGTGTTCCGTATACCACAAAAGTTTACACGCCTTCGGCGCGGCCGAGACGGCGCATCGCCACGATCTGCTTGATGTGGTCCCATTCGTGGGCCAGCAGGAGCAGCATCCAGGTGCGATAGGCGCACATCCCGAAGAACTCGTTGTACTCGGTCCTGACCGGATCGTGGTCCGCGCGCGTGCCTTCGATGGCGGTCGTGATCTGCTCGGTGGCGTAGAGCATGCGCTTGCGCAGTTGTTCGGCAGTGATGTCCGTCTTGGCGCCCTCGCCGAAGCCGCGCGCCGCCTCCACGATGTGAGGCAGGCTGCTCGTGGAGATTTCCAGCAGTTTGTTCAGGTAATACCCCTGCGAATAGATCAGGTGGGTAATGCTCTCGCTCACCGACCATATCGAGTGTGCCGGGTGTGCGAAGACGACCTGCGCATCCGTCATCCCCTGCAGGGTTTCCTCGACGCGTTTGCGCGTATGGTAGAAGGTCTCGATGAACTCATCCAGCGAATGCTGATCCGAGGCCGCAAGCCAGGTGGTCTTGCGGGTGAAGGCGCTGTTGAGCAGAGGGTTGAGGACCTCGGAGGAGAGCATCGTGAATGGATTTTACCAACAAAGGAAACAAAAAGGGCGGACACAAGGTCCGCCCCTCACAACTCTCTATTCTCTTTTCTCTACACCTCCAGACTCACCAGCCGACCCTGCACCACGATCATGTGCTTGACCTGCCCGGAAGGATCGTCCGACAAATCAGGAATTAAGGCCTGAACGCCGACCAGATCTCCTTCCTGAGATCGGCCTGTGTGTCGGCACTGCCTGGCGGGTACTGTTCGACATATTCAATCTCCACCTCGTCGTGGCCGTGCTTTAGCAGATATTGGTGTGCGAAGATGGCATAATCCTGCACGTCCTGTGGAGTCGCTTCAGGGCCATAGGCAGCGGGGTTCGAAGAAACCAAGAATTTGATGGTATTCATGGTCAGGCTCCTTTTCTTGATTAACGCAAAAAGGTCGTAAACAAAACGGGGCGGATGATCATCCGCCCCGTTTGGGCTATACCACGATGCTGATCAGCCGCCCTTGCACCACGATCACCTTCTTCGGCTCGTTGCCATCCAGATACTTCTGCACCGCTTCGTTCGCCAGCGCTGCAGCCCGGATCGCCGCCTCGCTCGCATCCGCAGCGACGGTGATGCGGCCGCGCACCTTGCCGTTGACCTGCACAGGGATCTCGATCACGTCCTCTTTGGCAGCCGCCTCGTCCACTTTCGGCCAGGCCTGCTGGTGGATCGAATAGGGTTTGCCGAGCTGGGACCAGATCTCCTCGGCGATGTGCGGCGTGACGGGCGCCATCATCTTCAAATAGATCTCAACGGCCTCGTCCCATTCCTTCGTCCCCGCCGCGCCGGCCTCGCGCGCTTTCTGCATCTCGTTCAGCAGTTCCATCAGCGATGAGATGATGGTATTGAACTCGAACTGCTCGTAGTCGCGCGACACGTTGCGCAGCGTTTGATGCACGCGGCGGCGCAGGGTCTTCACGACCTCGCTGGACGGGGGCTGCCCGGCGCGCGCCGACTCTGTAAACATCGCCCAGACTCGGCGCAGCCAGCGCGAGGTTCCGTCGATGCCGCCGGTCGTCCACGGGCCGCCCTCGGACCAGCGGTACCCGAACATCAGGAACGCGCGCACCGTGTCCGCGCCGTACGCGCTGACCTGTTCGTCGGGATCGATGACATTGCCGCGGCTCTTGCTCATGCGTTGGCCGTCGGCTCCCAGGATCTGCCCCTGGTTGCGCAGTTGCAGCATCGGCTCGGCGCCCTCCACGATGCCCGCATCTCGCAAGGCCTTGTGGAAAAAGCGCGTGTAGAGCAAATGCATCGTGGCGTGTTCGGCGCCGCCCGTGTAGGTATCCACCGGCATCCAGTAGTTGTACTCTGCGTCGTCGAACGCACCCTTATCATAATCAGGCGACAAGTAGCGCAGGTGATACCACGACGAGCACATGAACGTATCCATGGTATCGGTCTCGCGCGTAGCAGGTTCGCCGCACACCGGGCAGGTCGTGTTCTTCCAGGTCGGATGCAGCTTCAGCGGCGACTCGCCGGTCGGTTTCCACGCCACGTCATCGGGCAGCAGCACGGGCAGTTCGCTTTCGGGCACCGGATTCCATCCGTGTTTCTCGCAATGGATCATCGGGATCGGCGCGCCCCAGTAACGTTGGCGGCTGATCAACCAGTCACGGATGCGGTAGTTGACGGCGCGCTTGCCCACGCCCTTTTGCTCGAGCCATTCGGTCACTGCCTTGATGGCCGGGTTCTGCAGGCCCTTGTCATTGGTGGCGCGCGTCCCGTTGAACGGACCGCTGTTGATCATCACGCCATCGTGCTCGTACGCGGCGTCCATGGAACCGGCATCTGATTCTTGTACGGGCGGACGGCTGTCCGCTCCAAGCGGTTGGATCACCGGCACGATCTTCAACTCATATTTACGCGCAAACGCGAAGTCACGTTCATCATGCGCCGGCACGGCCATGATCGCGCCCGTGCCATAAGTCATCAGGACGTAGTCCGCGACCCAGATCGGGATGCGCTCATCGTTGACCGGGTTGATGGCGTAGCCCCCGGTAAACACGCCGGTCTTCTCCTTGTCCGCCGCCTCGCGGTCGATGTCAGACTTTCGGCCTGCTTCCGCTTTGTAAGCCTCGACCTCCGCCATGTGTTCCGGCGTGGTCACCTTGTCCACCAGCGGATGCTCGGGCGAGAAGACCATGAAGGTCGCGCCCCACAGCGTGTCCGGCCGGGTGGTGAAGATCTCGATCTCATCGCCGCCCTCACCCCCAGCCCCTCTCCCAGTGGGAGAGGGTGGCGCAATCTTGAAAATGACCGATGCACCCACACTGCGTCCGATCCAATTCGTCTGCAATGTGCGGATGCGCTCGGGCCAGTCGATCGTCGAGAAGTCCAACAGCTCATCGGCGTACTTGGTGATACGGAAGAACCACTGTTCCAGATTTTTCTTGATCACGGGCGTACCGCAGCGTTCGCACACGCGGTTCTCGCCGACCACCTGCTCGCGCGCCAGCGTGGTGTTGTCCTTGGGGCACCAGTCCACGGCGGACAATTTGCGATACGCCAGGCCGTGCTTGAACAACTGAATGAAAAACCACTCCGTCCATTTGTAGTATTTGGGGTCCGCCGAGACGGCCTCACGCTCCCAGTCGAACATGGCGCCCATCGACTTCAACTGCGTGCGCATGCGCTCGATATTTTTGTAGGTCCATACCTTCGGATGGATGCCGCGGCTGATGGCCGCGTTCTCGGCCGGCAGACCGAAGGCGTCGAAACCCATCGGGAACATCACGTTGTAGCCGTTCATACGCTTGAAGCGGGCGCGCGCGTCCGAGGGCGTCATGGCATACCAGTGACCGATGTGCAGGTCGCCGCTCGGATACGGCAGCATGGTCAGCGCGTAATGTTTCGGCTTGCTCCCGTCCATGACCGCGCGGTACAACTTGTCCGCTTCCCATTTCGCCTGCCACTTCTTCTCGATCCTGGCGTGCTCGTAGCGTGGCTCCGCCGCGGCCGCTTTCCGGGTCATCTGCACGGCCTTGCGGACAGCCTGTTTTTTCGCCTTGGGCGCGGCCGCTGACTTCTTCACGACCTTCACCGGCCTTTTCGTTGCCTTGACCGCCTTTTTGGGCGCGGCCTTCTTAGGGACCGGTTTGCGGGTCATCTTCTTTTTTGATGCAGTCTTTGTTTTCTTCTTGGTTGCCATTCTTTCCTCATCGATAAAAGTGTCGGGTGCTTCGGTGTCAAGTGTCAAGTCAAACAGAGAATTGGCGCGGAAGTGCGCCCTAAGCCGCCGCGCCGCGAAGTCCCTCGCGAAGCACGTGTGCCCGCCGAAG
>DASXQN010000057.1:0-2581 GCA_036507155.1 Anaerolineales bacterium | reverse complement strand
CGCCGATAAATTGGTCATCAGCGAGAATACCGTCAAGGGTCACGTGAGCAATATCCTCAGCAAACTCCACCTGGCCGATCGCACGCAGGTGGCTGTGTATGCGTGGCGCCGCGGCATCGTTCAGCGCGAGCACACCGCCGGCTAAGCACAGTCCAAAAACGCATCAAAACTGGGATTTTGTCCCGAATCGGGCGCCAAAAGGGAGAAATCTTGCCCGAACCGCCGCTTTGTGCTAGACTTCGTCTAGACTAGCTAAGGCAATCATGGCGGAAAAAATCCTGATCATTGACGACGACGTCGACACACTGCGGCTGGTCGGCCTGATGTTACAGCGCCAGGGCTACCAGATCAGCGCGGCCACCAACGGGGAACAGGGCCTCAGCAAAGCGTTTGAAGAAAATCCGGATTTGATCCTGTTGGACGTCATGATGCCGGACCTGGATGGCTATGAGGTGACGCGCCGGCTGCGCAAGAACCCGTCCACGGCCACCACTCCCATCCTGATGTTCACCGCCAAGACTCAGCTGGACGACAAGGTCACCGGCTTCGAGGTCGGCGCAGATGACTACCTCACCAAACCTACGCATCCTTCCGAACTGCAGACGCATGTAAAAGCGTTGCTCGGCCGCACGCCGCAGAAAGATTCCGGCGCGGCCACTGAGGCTGAGGAACAGAACGGCAGCGTGATCGGCGTTCTGGCGGCGCGCGGCGGACTGGGCGTCTCGGCGGTGGCGTCGAACGTGGCCGCTGGCCTGTTCACCCGCACGCAGGCGGACGTCGTCCTGGCGGAGCTTATCCCGGGACACGGCACCCTCGGCCCGGACCTGGGCGCGGGGGGCCAGGAGAGCCTGAACGAGTTGCTCTCGGGCTCCAGCGCCGACGTTACGCGCGAAAAAGTGCAGAAAGCATTAATACCGCATATCACGGGATTGAAACTGCTGCTCGCCTCAGGCAATCCCCGCCACGTCAACCTGACCGCCCAGATCGCAAATTATGAGATGCTGATCGCGCGCCTGGCCACCTTCGGCCGCTTCGTCGTCCTGGACCTGGGGGTGGGTCTGCCGACCTTCGTCCAGAAGCTGCTGCCGAGGTGCAACGAGCTCGTGGTCGTCATCGAAGGCGTGCCCAACAGCATTCAACACAGCAAGCTGCTGATCGAGGAGCTGATCGCCCTCGGTGTGGACCGCAAAGCCATACTGGCCGTGCTCAACAACCGCGTGCGCACCGAGACGCAAATGGCCTGGACCGATGTGCAGGATAAATTGGGCCACCCGATCGCCACCACGCTGACCCCGGCTCCAGAGCTCTTTTTCCAATCCGTGCGCATGCAGTCTTTGGCGGTTATGACGCAGCCCACGAACGTTACATCCCAGCAGTTCCTGAAAATCGCCGATCTGGTCATCGAACGCGAAAAGATGCGATGAGCTCCCCGTCCAGTCAGACCCGGACCGCCATCGATTCCGCGGCCGATCTGCTGCGCGCCTCGTGCCGCGCGGTCGTGTTGACCGGAGCGGGTATCTCCACACCGTCCGGAATTCCGGACTTTCGTTCCGAGGGCACCGGTTTGTGGTCGCGTGATGAACCGCTGGCTGCAGCCTCGTTGGCGACCTTCCGCACCGCTCCCGAAAAATTCTTCGACTGGTTCCGTCCCCTGGCGACTCAGATATTCACTGCACAGCCAAACCTGGCTCACCGCGCGCTCGCCGATCTTGAGGGTGCAGGACATGTGCATGCAGTCGTCACTCAAAACATCGACGGGCTGCATCAGAAGGCCGGCTCACAGCACGTGATCGAAACGCACGGCACGCTGCGCACGCTCTCTTGCACACAATGCTATCGTCAGGTCCGGGCTGAACCGTATCTTCAACCGTTCGTGGAGCTGGGACAAATGCCGCTCTGTCCCGCCTGCGGCGCGTTGCTCAAGCCGGATGTGATCTTGTTCGGCGAGCAGCTCCCGCAAGCCTCCTGGTTGAAGGCGCAGCGCGCTGCCCGCGCATGTGACTTAATGGTCGTCGCCGGATCGTCGTTGGAAGTGCTTCCGGTCGCCGGCCTGCCGATGCAGGCGCTCGATCGAGGCGCACACTTGATCATCATCAACAACTCCCCCACCTACCTGAGCATTCGAGCCGACCTGAACATTATGGACGATGTCGCCGAGGCGCTGCCCGCGCTTTCTGACAGAGTGCTGCATGGCTGAGATCGAAACCGTCCGCCTGGACGGTTACCGCCGCCTGATCGAGATCTCGCGCGACCTCGCCTCCACGCTCGACCTGGACGTGCTGCTGGCGCGCATCGTGTACGCGGCGGCCGAGGTGAGCGGCGCGGACGCGGCCTCGATCCTGCTGTATGACGATGCCTCCAAGGAATTATATTTTCAGGTGGCCACCAACATCGACGAACCCACGCGCCGCGGCCTGGTCGTGCCGCTCGACGGCAGCATCGCCGGCTGGGTGGTCACCAATCGCAAGCCGGCGCGCATCACCGACGTGCACGAAGACTCGCGCTTCTTCGGAGAGGTGGAGCAAGCGATCGGTTTCAGGACCGAGTCGATCCTGGGCGTGCCGCTCGTCACCAAGAACAA
>DASXQN010000056.1:0-3738 GCA_036507155.1 Anaerolineales bacterium | reverse complement strand
TAATCTACGACCAGCTGCCGTTGCTGTTAATTGCCGGGAGTGGCATTGAGGCCGTTTTTTTGGTTTTCTGTTCATGGCTGGCACTCCCCGCCCTACTTTCATCAGGAGGGTGGATCCATATGCCAATCAATTGGCAATTCTGGATTGTGCTAACGCTTTATATACCAGCTTTGATCGTCTTATTTTGGCAGGATATAAATCTCCTTATTAAGAGTTATCTAAAAAAATCATCAGATATGCAGGCATTGCAACAACATGACCGCGCTGATGGCGGCCGAGATGGCGGAGCCGGTTTTATGGTCCCTGAGAGAGGCGGGCGCGCAACACATAATTCTTACGACCGTCTCTTCATACGCGATCGATCGCCGCGAAATCGTAAAACGCCGGCTGTATGACACAGCCGGCGTTTTCTTTTCATCGAAAGCCTAAAGTTGGCGCGGCGCCGAAGCCACCAGCCGCCTATGCTCCGAGCGCATACAGCGATCCATCACCACGGTCAGGCCGGCGGCCTCGGCTTTCCTGGCCGCTTCGTCGTTCGAGATGCCCTCCTGCATCCAGACCACCTTCGCGCCGATCTGGATCGCCTCGTCCACGAACGGCGGCACGTCTTCCGACCTCCGGAAGAGCTGGACTACATCCACCTTGCCCGGCACCGAGGCGAGGTCCGGATACGCCTTCTCCCCCAGGATCTCCGCCGCGGTGGGGTTGACCGGGATAATGCGATAGCCGTGGTCCTTCAGATAGGCTACGATGCCAAAGCTCTCCTTGGCGGGATTGGTGGACAGTCCCACGCTGGCGATCGTCTTGCTTGTAAGCAGGATTTCCTTCAGTTTCTGATCAATGTTCATCTTGAGCCTCTGTGATTCGCTTCGGAAGGATGGCTTGGAACGTGGTCTCACCGGGAACCGACCGCACCAGCAGCTGTCCATGATGCCGGTTGGCCACGATGTCATGCGAAATATGGAGTCCCAGACCGGTCCCCTGGCCCGGCGGCTTGGTCGTAAAGAACGGCTCGAAGATGCGTGTCAGGATCTCCGTCGGGATACCGGGTCCGTTATCGGCGATCTCCACGACCACCTGGTTGTCCTTCTCATAGGTCCGAAGCGTGATCTGGCCGGCGCCGTTCATGGCGCCAATGGCGTTGTCAAGGATGTTCGTCCAGACTTGATTCAATTCGCTGGCGTAGGCTTCGATGCGCGGCAGGTCCGATGCATACTCGCGCTTGATGGAAATGCCCTGCTTTAACTTATGCTGCATGATGACGAGCGTATTCTCCAGGCCCTCATGAACATCCACTTCCAGCAGCGGCGCCTGATCCAGGTAGGTGTACGACTTCATGGCGCGCACGATCTGCGAGATTTTCTCGGTCGTTTGCAGGACCTCGATCAGCAAACCATTCATCAAACAACCGGCACCCAGCCAGCGCAGGCCCAGGCTGAACAGCGGCACGGATCGGGATAATTCCGCTTTCAACTTTTCAAGCTGGTCGACGGTCCAGCCAAATGTGACCATCCCCGGCGCCAGCTCCCAGGCCGCTTCAACGCCGCTGGCTTCCAACCAGACCTGCAGCTCGTCTACAAGATCAATGCGCTCCAGCGCATCCAATTTAAGCGGCGCCTCAAACCGGCGGGAAACCTCCTGCGAAAAATCTTCGAACCAGGCGGTCCGGTCCTCGTCGCGCGCCAGCGCTTCGATTTCATGCGTCAGGCTCAGCCAGTTCCGCAGCGCCTCAGCCATTTCGGAGGCGCTTCTCTGCGCCGCAGCGGCCGGGTTGTTCAATTCATGCGCCAGCCCGGCGCTCAGCGTGCCCAGGGCGACGGCCCTTTCCTGCTGGTGCAGCAGAGCCTCGTTCTGGGTCAAGCGCGCCATCACCCAATGCAGAACCGCCAGCGCGGCGGATGAACTGCTTGCAAGCAGGGTTTCAAATGCTTCCTGCGGGATGCGCAGCGTCTGACTCTCGCCGATCGAGTTCACGGTCGCGGAGCGCGGCGCGCGCGAAATCAGGGCCATCTCGCCGATGATCTCGCCCGGGTTGCGCACGTCGATCTTGATCAGCGACGGCCCCGATTGTTTGCGGATCTCAAACTCGCCTGACAAAACGACGTAAGCCGCGTCGCCCGGCTCGCCCTGCCTCATCAGTACTTCTCCGGCCCGCAGCGAGACGGGCTGGGCCATCTTCATGAGCTCGTTCAGCTCCTTTTCGGACAAGCCCTCAAAGAGCGGAGTCTTACGAAGTTCGTTAAGGTTCACAGCGTTTTCAGGTATTCCTTGATCAAAGCCATGGCGATCGCGCCTTCCCCAACCGCGGATGCAACTCGCGGAGTGGCGCCCAGCCGCACATCGCCCGCGGCAAAAATGCCCGGGACGCTGGTCTCCAGCAGGTACGGATCCCGGTCCAGGGTCCAGCCTTTGGGGCGTTTCCCGGTCTGCAGTAAATTTGACCCGGTCAGGATATTCCCCTTTGCGTCGCGCTCGACCAGCTCCGCCACCATCTCGCTCTGGGGTTTCACCCCAATGAAGACAAACAAGGCAGAGCCCGCCAGCGTTCGCGATTCGCCCGTCACATTGTTTTTGACGACGACTTCGTTCAATCCGCCCTCGCCATGAAGTTCGACCAGGTCGGTGTCCGGCAGGATCTCGATTTTTTCGTTCCCCTTGAGCGCGTCCACCAAATACTTGGAGGCAGTCGGCTGCGGGCCGCGGATCAACACCCACACTTTGCGTGCAAAGAGACTCAGATACATCGCCGCTTGCCCGGCTGAATTGGCGCCCCCGACAACGAAGACGTCCTTATCCCTGTAATTCATGGCCTCCGTATAGGCCGCACCATAATATACGCCGGCGCCGCTCAAAGAGTCCGCGCCGGGCATATTGAGCGTGTGAAACGAAGCTCCAGTGGCGATCAAGACCGCATGGCAAGAGATCTCCGTGCCGTCCTCCAATTCGACGATGCGATAGGCGTCGCGCACCGAGACCTTCTTAACCTCCTGCGCTGAAAGGATTTCCGCGCCGAAGCGCTTTGCCTGCGAGACCGCGCGGCGGGTCAGATCATCTCCTGAAATGCCGCTGGGAAAACCGAAGAAATTCTCGATCTTTGGGCTGCTGCCGGCCTGCCCGCCCGGGGCCGCACGCTCGATCACCAGACAACGCAGGCCATCCGAGCTCGCATAGACTGCCGCGGCCAATCCAGCCGGACCGCTGCCAATGATGACCAGATCATAAAATGGCATGGCTGCACGGGTCTGCAGGCCAACTTTCTCCGCCAGGACCTTCAGCTCAGGCTGCGCCAACGCGGTCCCATCGGCAAAGTAAATGACCGGAATGTTTCCGCCGGCATATCCCAACTCCTGGATCATCTCGCGCGCGCCGGCGTCTCGATCAATGTCCAGCCAGCGGTACGGAATTTGGTGCCGAGTAAGAAACTCCTTTGCATGGTGACTGGCGGGCGACCACAGCGCCCCCACGACGCGAATCCCATCGAAGGGACGATGGGCGTGGACTTTCCAGTCTTCCAACAGTTCGTCCAGGATGGGATAGAGTCGCTCCTGCGGAGGATGCCAGGGTTTCATCAAGTAATAATCCAGGCCCACCTGATTGATCGACGCAATGGCCGCCTCCGTATCCGCATAGGCGGTTAGCAGAACACGCTTCGCCTCCGGAAAAATCTCGAGCGCTTCGGCAAGAAATTGCACGCCTGTCATTTGCGGCATTCTCTGATCCACGAGGAAGAGAGCCACC
>DASXQN010000055.1:0-2660 GCA_036507155.1 Anaerolineales bacterium | reverse complement strand
CCCGGCGACCAGCCCGAGGCGCGCGAGCGCGGCGATGAGCGTTTGCTCGAGGCGCCGGATATAGCCAACATAGTCCGCGCGCGGCAGACGGTTATCGGAGTCCACCTTGCCGAGCCGCAGGAGCGGATAACCTACCAGTTGACCGGGCCCGTGATACGTCACATCCCCGCCCCTGTCCGTCTCGTGGACCGCCACGCCGCGGGCGCGCAACTGCGCTTCACTCCACAATAAATTAGCGGCCTGGCCCTGAGAACCGAAGGTGTACACATGCGGATGTTCGAGCAGCAGCAGTGTGGGCGGCCGCTCACCGCGGGCGATCTCGGCCGCGTAGTGATTTTGCAACCGCCGCGCCTGCTCATACCCGATCAGGCCGATGTCCTGGACCACAACTTCAAGCGCGGGCGTATTCATAGGGGCGGAGGTCCCGGCAGCGGATCTAGATTCCCGAGCCCGTCGTACGCAGCGTATTTGTACAGGTCTGTCAGCGTAGGATAGTTATAGACCGCGTCGATGAAGGCATCGATCGTGCCGTTCGCCATCAACACCTGCGCGCCGACATGGATGATCTCGGAGGCCTGCTCGCCGATGATGTGCACACCGAGCAGCTTCTTGTCCTGCGGTGAGAAGATGAGCTTGATCATGCCGCTCATGTCTCCGATGATCTGTCCCCTCGCGCTCTTTTCGTAGTAGGCGCGCCCCAGCATGTAGGGAACGTTCTTTTCCTTACATTCATCCTCGGTCAACCCAACCATCGAGATCTCCGGGATGGAGTACACGGCCAGTGGCAGGACGGCTGAAACGCGCTGCTTGTAATCGAGGTGAAACGCATGTGCCATGGCGACGCGTGCTTGCTCCATGGAAGTGGAGGCCAGTGCCGGGAATCCGATCACATCCCCGGCGGCGTAAATATTCGGGACGCTGGTCTGATAATGCTCGTTCACGAGCACAAGGCCCCGCTCGCCCAACTTGATCCCGGCCTGTTCCAATCCAAGGCCCTGCACGTTGCTCTGGCGGCCGGCCGCGATCAGTGCGAAATCGAAGTCCAGGACAGCGCCGCTGTGCAATGTCAGCTCGACGTGCCCATCCCGCGCCTGGATGGCAGTCATGCGGTCGTTCAACTTGAATTGAAGGCCAATGGCCTCAAGCTGATGCGCCAGGCGCTGTACGATCTCGCTGTCCACGAACGGCAGCACGCGCGGCCGAGGTTCGATCAACGTCACCTGCACGCCGAGCGCAGCAAAAATGGAACCGTACTCGGTACCGATCACGCCGCCGCCCACCACCGCCATGGTTTTGGGGATGCGGTTCATCTGCAGGATGGTATCGGAATCCAGGATGTATTCGCCGTCAAAGTTGATCTCAGGAGGGCGGAACGGCGAGGATCCGGTCGCGATCAGGATGACGTCCGCCTCGATCTCCTGTTCGCCCGCGCGAGACGTGATGCGCACGGTGTGGATATCCTTAAGCGCTGCCTCGCCGTGAATGAGTGCAATGTCATGCCGCTCGATATTGCGCGCCACGAGCTTTCGCTCGTTTCCCACCACCACTCGTTCACGATGCATGAAATCCTTGACCGTCAATCCCTCCTTGAGCGAATAGTCGATCCCGTACAGGCCGCGCTGGCCCAGCCCGGAAAAATACAACGCGGCTTCGCGCAGCGTCTTGGACGGTACGGTGCCCGTGTTGATGCCGGCGCCTCCCAGAAAAGGGGAGCGCTCGATCAGCGCCACACGCTTTTCAAAATACGCCGCCTGCACCGCGCCTTTCTCCCCCGCCGGTCCGGAACCGATGACGATCAAGTCATACTTTTCCATAGCTGCCTCCCGCCTGCGCTGCAAAGACGCGCCGATACAGATCGGACTCCAACAAATGGTCCGGATCACAGCGCTTCTTCAGTTCTCTGAATTTGGAGACGGCTTCCTCGCCCAGGAACCGACGCGTCGTCTCGGCCGAGGTCTCACTGTTCTTCGCAAAGTAGAATCGCCCGCCGGCCGCCACCACGATGCGGTCGAACTCCTGCAGCATCTGGGAGAGGCGCGGCCGGTTGCGATCGGTGACCTTGAAATCCAGGGCCAGGGAAAAGCCGTCCACGGCATGGGACAGCAGGAACTTATCGGGCCGATGCCGCTTGGTCACGCCCACGTAGGAGGGCAGCCCGCGCGTCCTGGCAATGGACAACATCTCCGTCCAGACCGCGAGCGCCGTATCCTTCGGCAGAAAGGATTGGTATTGGATCAGCCCGCCGCGGCCATAAGAAAGTTCCCACTGCGGAACATAGTCCAGCAGAAAATGAAACGCGGCATGGGATTGGCGGAACGTGTGCCGCGGCAGCGCACTGATGTATTTGGCGTTGTTGACCCCCCACCAGCCCAGATTATTCACGAACGGCGTCATGAAGTAATGCAGCAGGCTCCTGGGTATCACGCCGAACAGTCGGCTGGGCAGGTTCTGATTCTTGAGCTGCATGGTCTCATGCGGGCGAAGATCATCGCCCTCGTGCAAGTAGTCGGCCGCGTGGATCTGGCTGTGGCCGACGTTGATCGCGTCCATCCAGCCGACGATATAGTCGTGCTTTGGCGCATTTTCTTGCAGGTCGTGCAGGTGTCGTTCGAGCGACGGCGTGGGCCAGGCATGCACTTCCAGCAGCCCCGAGTACATTT
>DASXQN010000054.1:0-2856 GCA_036507155.1 Anaerolineales bacterium | reverse complement strand
CATTTATCATCAATCGAATTTGATCACGGGGCCGAGCATTTTCTTGTCCGGATTCCTCATGGGCTGGATGATGCTCATAGAGTACCCAACGGTTCTGCTGGCTGCGGCGCTGAGCCTTTACATCCTCTTCGTCCTTTGGATGAAAGGACGATCGGCCGACTGGCGGAGCTACCTGCTGGTCGCGGCCGGCGCGGCAATTCCGCTCAGCATCTTATTGTTTTACAACTATGCTGCGTTCGGCACGATGTTCACCCTAAGCTACACCCATGAAGCCAACGCCAAGTTCCACGCCGCGCACAACAGCGGCCTATTCGGCGTGGGCGCGCCAAACCCGGCGGCGATATTCTACATGACGTTTCATCCGACCATGGGAATCTTCTGGCAGAGTCCGTTGCTGCTGCTGGCGCTGCCCGGTTGGTGGTTTCTATTTCGATCGGGGAAATATCGCGCCGAGGCAGTGTTCACATTGGCCACCGTCCTTTTCTACATCATTTTTATCTCCGGCTATTACTTGTGGTGGGGCTATGCGTTCACGCCAAGGCATTTGATCCCGATCCTGCCGCTGTTCATGGTACCGCTCGCAATCCTGCCACGAAAATATTTCCCTTATGTAGTCGCCGCCGGTGTGCTTTCGATTGTGCAGATGCTAATCGTCGCGGCAGGCAACTCCGACGGACTCCCTGAATTGCTAATTCCGGCGTTCGAGACCTATACCTTGCGGTCGCCCGGCTCGATCATCTACGGCGTGTATCTGCCGAACGTCGCGCACGGATTGTTCGTCCACAACCTGGGCGAATCGCTTTTTGGGCTGAAAGGCTTCGCCTGCTTCGTGCCGTTGATCTTGATCGAGGCGGCGTTGATCGCGATGCTGATCGCAGCCGCGCGGCGTCAACAGCCTGAAGCTGCCCAAATCACTGCGGAGTCTGGTATCTTTGCTGCAAAGGGTCCCTGACCGATGGCTGCTGCCCAAATTCCCGCGTTGCTCTCCCAATCCTCGCTGCAAGACTACGTCGACTGCGCGAGGCGGTTTCAGTTGCGTTACATCGAGCGACTGAACTACCCGGCCGTCGAGTCGGAGCCGGCGCTCGAGAACGAGCGTCATTTGCAGGAAGGCGAGTATTTTCACCGGCTGGTGCAGCAATCGCTGCTCGGCTTACCGGACGAGAAACTGCAACGCCTGGCCAACACGGCGGACCTGCAACGCTGGTGGAGCAATTTCACGCGGCATCGACCGGCGCTGGAAGGCTATATGCTCTATCCCGAACTCGGGCTTTCCGCCCCGCTTGGAAAATACAGGTTGGTTGCGAAATACGACCTGGTGGCGATCCGGGATGGCCATGCCGTGATCTACGACTGGAAGACCTATCGGAAGCGACCGCGCTCGGAGTGGCTGTCAGCCCGGCTGCAGACGCGCGTCTATCGCGCGCTGATGGTGCAGGCCGGCGCGCAGCTTAACGGAGACAGGCCCATCGGTCCGGAGAAGATCGAGATGGTGTATTGGTTCGCCGACTTCCCCACGGAGCCCATCGCTTTTTCGTACGACGCCGCCCAGTTCAAACGCGATTGGGACGGTCTGGTCAAACTCGCGGATGAGATCTCGTCCGCTGCGACCTATCCCTTGACGGATGACCGCCAAAAGTGCATGTTCTGCACCTACAGGTCGTACTGCGGCCGCGGTGACCGCGCCGGCGACTTCGCCGAGGCTGAGTCGGAGATGGACGCCGAGGAGCTGTTCGACGTAAATTTCGAGCAAATCGGCGAGATAGCGTTTTAGGCCAGAAGCGGCCAGCGTAAATTACTTTTCTGCCGTGGGAACATAGATTCCCAGGTGATCCGCGACGGGCCGTTCGCGGCCGGGGATATAGCTATCGATCGGCGAATTCAAAATGACAGGCTCCCCGTTCTGGCCCGCGATGACAAGCGTGGACGAGCCGCCGCCATCCAGGTTCATAGCAAAGTACGCACCAAAATCCACCATCAGATCCGCAAGTTCGGCGAGGCTGGCACCTTCACTGTAGAAGGGCTGGCGCCCGTCGATCACGACAAGATAGACCCAGCGCCCGTTCTTGTTGGTTCCGATCGCAGTGCGCGGGTCCAGCTCCTCCCTGTTCAAATCTGAGATCGGCTCGCCTTGCAGGACCAGCATGCGATCGCCGGAAATGGCGTGGAACACGCGGCCTGGAATTTTGTTGAACGTAAGCTCGTTGCGGCGGCTGATATACAGCGTTGGCTCTGCAGTTTCATCCGCGGCGCCGCGCGCATAGATCTCGCCGTATGAGGCGGTGAACCCATTGGGGGTGACCGGATCGCCGGGATGGGGATAGTAGTCCGCCGGGCTGCGAGACCACCAAGGCTGGAACCCGTCGCCGTTGATCGCGATGCGCGCGCCAAACTCCTGGAGAAATGCGGATGTTGTGCGCGCGTCAAGCGGCGCACCTGCATTTGGACGGTCCGGTTTCGTCACGAAGAATTCCAGTCCGCGCGAGCGCGTGTCGATCTCGAGAAGGTGCACGATCATGAAGCGCGGCAGGTATCGAACGACGCGCCGGTACGTCACGCCTGGAAAGAGCTGACGCTTCATCGTCACGGGCGCCGGCCGGCCGTTGTTGTAGAGAGCGTAACCGACCAACGCGGCCAGCACGATCAGCAGACCGGCCAGGCCGATCAACCTTCGTCGCTTGATCCATTGCATACGCTAAACGTCCTCTAGGCTATGAAGCGGAAGGTCATTGCGAAGTGGGCACGGCCCGACGATCGCGCAGCACGTGTGCCCGCAAGGGTATCCCGTAGGGAAGCAATCTCCGGCGCGATCGGAAGCATCCGAAATGAGGAGATTGCTTCGCTTCGCTCGCAATG
>DASXQN010000053.1:0-3804 GCA_036507155.1 Anaerolineales bacterium | reverse complement strand
TTCAAGAAGGTGGGCGCTACCTCTTCAAGAACACCGCCGTGGGATTATTGATCCTGATCGCAGCCGTCCTGGGATTGTTCGCATTTCCGATCCTCCAGCAGCTGCCAGTCCTTGCCCAGGACGTGCTGGCGCGGGCCGGCGATACGAAAGCCAGCGTGGACGCGCGCAACAGCCTGATCTATGCCGCGCAGGGCGCCGGCGCCTTGCTGGCGGCGATGGCCCTGGCGGTCAACAATTCGGCCGCGCGCCGCGGCAGGCGGCTGATCTTTGGAGAGGCGGCTTTCGTTATCGGTCTGATAGGGATCGGCCTGGGGCGTTCGCTCTGGGTGGTTGTCTTTCTGGTGGGGCTCATGGGTTGGGGCGCGGTGACGCAACTGGCCACGATGAACACCCTTATTCAGCTACAAACGCCGAATGGATTGCGAGGCCGTGTGTTCAGTTTCTATTTGTGGGCCTTGCAGGGGATCGCGCCGTTTGGAAGCCTGCTCGTCGGCTGGATGACGCAGGAGTTCGGCCTGCCGCTGACGGCCTCGATCTGCGGACTGGTCTGCATCCTCAGCATCGGCGGGATCCAGTTGATTTATCCGGGCATTCGCCAGTCGGAGGGTTAACGGATGATGAGCATTCGGTGGCGCCGCTTGACGGGCGGCAAAGCGGCCTGTTATGATGCTGCCCGGAGTATCGCCCTTCTGTGAAAAATCAAACGCCTGCAGACGATCTTAAGTCGCCCGACGCCTCGCCCGCAGCCCGCCGGACGGAGGGCCGATCCCGTTGGATGGATTCGCTCCTGGGCATGGGGCTGGGAGATTCGATCTTGCGCGTCAGCACGCACGTGCTGTCTGTGCTGGCGATCGTGATCGTGATCTGGCTGGTACAGTCGTATTACCGTCAGGGCGGGGCAATCGTCCGGGTAACGGCGACCCAGGCCTCGGTCCCGACCGCGGCGGTGGCGCAGGCCGCGCTGTTGCCGCTTCCGGACGACTCGTCTTCGGCGGGTATCAACCGGTTGGCTAATCTGCACACCACCGTCCCCTCGCGACCGCGCCAGGAGATCACCATCTACATCGTACAGGACGGCGACACGGTGTTCGGCATCAGCGAAAAGTACGGTCTCCAGCCGGAAACGATCCTGTGGGGCAATTATGGAACGCTGCTCGACGATCCTCACAACCTGAGTCCCGGCCAGGAATTGGTGATCCTGCCCACCGACGGCACGTACTACGAATGGCAGCAGGGCGATGGCTTGAATGGCGTGGCCAAATTCTTCGGCGTGAAGCCGGAGGACATCTTGAATTATCCCGGCAACCATTTGGACCCCGCCGTGGTCGGCGACCCGGCGGCTCCCAACATTGCGGCCGGGACTTTCCTGATCATCCCCGGCGGTCACCGCGAGTTCGTCTCATGGAGCGCGCCGCTGGGTGTGACGCGCGAAAACCCGGCCTCCCCACAGGTCTGGGGCGCGGGCGCCTGTGACGCGGTCAGCGGCGGTGCGGTGGGTTACGGCACATTCGTGTGGCCGGCCCAGAAGCACTATCTATCAGGCTTCGATTACACGCCCAAGGCCAATCACTGGGGCATCGACATTGCCGGAAGTGAAGGCGAAGGCGTATACGCCGCGGATGCGGGCGTGATCGTGTACGCGGGCCTGAACAACTATGGCTACGGCAACATGATCATGATCGATCACGGCGACGGATTCCAAACGCTGTACGCGCACTTGAGTGCGATCTACCGTTTCTGCGGGCAGAGCGTGGGGCAGGGCGAGGGCATCGGCGCCATCGGTACGACCGGCCACTCGTCTGGCCCGCACCTGCACTTCGAGATCCGAACCACCACTTACTTTGTGAATCCGTGGGATTATCTACCGCCGCCGTAAGCGCGGGCGCCGGACTTGCAAAACGAAATCGCCTCGGCTATAATCCCGTCACTCCGGGCGCGTAGCTCAGTTGGTTAGAGCGCATGTATCACACACATGAGGTCGGGGGTTCGAGCCCCTCCGCGCCCACACAGACGAAAGAATTAGCTTGGGGGGTTCGAGTGCTGCGCGATCCTCGCCCACACAGACCGCCAGCAATGGCGGTTTTTGTTCGGTTATAATCTTTCGCTAATGACCACGCGCACCAACGAAGAATGGCTGAAAGATCTCAAGAGTACAGGGCCCGCGCGGGATGCCGCGCTGGAGGACCTGCGTGCCACCATCCAAAAGAGCCTGCCCTACGCACTCTCGCGCTGGCTGTCGCCGGAAGACCCGCTGTTCATGCCGTTGGTCGATGAGGTCACACAAGAGACGCTGCTGCGCGTGCTCGACCAGCTCGGCTCATTCGAGGGCCGCAGCATGTTTACCACCTGGGTTCATAAGATCGCCATCCGCATCGCGCTGACAGAACTGCGCCGGAAACGCTGGCAGGACTCCTCGCTGGACGAGTTGGTGGACAACGAAGACTCCCCCGCCCCGCCGCGCTTGATGGCCGATCCACAGGCCGGACCCGAGAAGAACGCGGAGCGCGCCGACATGATCGTCCACATTCGCCGAATCCTCGAAGAGGAACTGACGCCGAAGCAGCGCCAGGCCATTACGTTGCTCAGCCTGCAGGACATGCCGATGGAAGAAGCGGCGCGCCGCTTGAAGACCAACCGAAATGCCCTGTACAAGTTGCTGCACGATGCACGGCTGCGGCTGAAACGGCGCCTGTCCCTGGAAGATATCTCGCCCCAGGATGTCCTGGCGGCATTCGAGACCAAGTAAGATTACTCTATGGCCTACCGTCCAGAAATCGGATCAGAATGACACTTCAAGATTTCATCCAGCGCGTCCGCAGCGTGTTTCGCAAGGACAGCAGAATCCCGGACGAATTGATCCAGGACCTGATCCGTTCGCTCGAGAGCACGAACGATGAAGAGTGCTCCTGCGGCGATGTCTATACATTGCTTGACCAGTACGCCGAATCCGAGATCCGCGGCGAAGATGCGGCGAGGCTGATGCCGCTGCTCCGACACCACATCCAAGTGTGCAATGAGTGTTGTGAGGAGTACGAAGCCCTGCTAAGGGTCCTTGAGAATTCCAGCCTTTCAGAAAAAACCAGGTCCCCATAAGGGACCTGGTTTTCTAATGGAAGAGTTTCTCGCCTGCCCGGATGGGCACTTTTAGCCGGTTTTCGGCAGGCGTGATGGGGCAGGAATACAGCTCGTTGTAGGCGCAATAGGGGTTGTAGGCCAGGTTGAAGTCGACGAAGAAGCGGCCGCCCGGCAGAGTTTCGGGCTCCAGATAGCGTCCGGCGGGGTACGTCTCCACGCCGGCCAGCGCATCCACAAAGGGCAGGAAAAACCCGTGAGGTCCGCGGAAGATCGTCAGTTCGGCTTTCTGGCCGTCGACCGTAAACGGGAAGCGGCCGAAGCGCTCGTAAGGCTGTACATCCCCGGTGGTCGTCTGCATCTCGATGCGCTGCTTCTCGGGAAACTCCTCCGCTTGAGCCTCGAGCCGCAGCGAGGGGTTTTCGACAAAATAATGCAGGCCTTTGAATTCCTGCTGCTGTTCGCGGGTCAGCGGGCTCTGCGGATGGGTCGCGAAGAACTCATCCTTTTCTGTGCGAAATGCCTTCAGTTCATCCATAACTTCTCCTTGAGAGTCTACGGCTCAGACGGCCGTCCCTCGATCGTTCTTACCGCCTCAGACGGAATGGCAAACGCGGCCCTTGCGCACGATAAGACAAACCAGCCCTTGCTAATTCCCCCGTCTTATGCTATTTTTAGCCGCGGGAAATCGCATGAAGGAGCGTCAAAAAACTGTAATGATCATTGAGGACG
>DASXQN010000052.1:0-4860 GCA_036507155.1 Anaerolineales bacterium | reverse complement strand
ACGCGCCCGCCAGCAGGAATGACAGGCCCGTCTGGAACAGGTTGCGCCAGCCTTGCCGCCATGTTGGAACACTCGGGAGCAACCAACCGAGGGCCGCACCTGCGCTGACTGCCAGGAGCGTCCAGGCTTGTAGGTAAAGTTTAAAGATGGTATTCGCCCGACCGATGTCGCCGCGCAGCGTGAAGAGCTCAACGCCGATCGTCAGCACGAGGGCTGTGCCAACCAGGAAGAAAGTAAAGCGCTTCGTATCCGAGATGCCGGGCCGCAGCAACAGCACTCCGGACCAGGCCGCCAACGGCAGCGCCACCCAGCCGATCTGCACGTCCTTGAGCCCGAGGTAGATCAATAAGGCGATGAACAGCGCCAGCGCGCTTTCGATCACAAGTTGGTACGGCCGCAATCTGCCCAGCGCGGAGACCGGCGTGGTGGCCATCCACTCGCGCGTCTCCCAGGCCAGCCAGGAGGCAATGATAAAGAGGAAGAGGCTCCAGTGCGTCAGGTAGGACCACAACGGCGTGTGTGAGGCGTTCCACGGATCAACACTTCCGTAGGCCTGGCTGAACCAATGCGTGAACGGTGAATACAGAACGGTCGCCAGCACATACAACAGCGCTGAGGCAGCAACCCCGGGCGCGAGGCGCGCCAGCCAGGCTGGCAGATCGAAGCGCGGCTTCCATTCCACGTTGCGCCAGAAGGTGTAAGTCATGGCGAGCGCGGCCAGCACAAAATAAGTGTACAAATCCCATGTGTTGGTCGGGCGCAGGGCGCCGATGAACAAAGCGCCCGCGGCAAACGCCGCGATCCAGGCGGCTCGACTCATGCGCGCGCCGGTCTTGATGAACGAAAGCGCCCAGGCGATGACGAACAAAGCCAATGGCATGACGATCATATGCGCGTGCAAGTCGCTGTACAGGAACGTGAAGAACGGGAACTCTGTGATCTCATTGCCCGGCCCGGCCGGGATGACGCGGCTCGGGTTCCAATACCAATCCCCGTGACCAAACGGCAGGATACCGCCCGTCACGGAGCGAACAATGCCCTCCACGGCCCAGATCCAGCGCTGGATGATATTTGCATGGTCGATCAAGCCGCCGGGCGCGGCCATACGCTGGAATCCCTGGAACAACATCTGGAAAGTGCCGAGATTGCCGAGCACCACCATCATCAGCGCGGCGGCAAGACCACTTGTCAGTTGCCGGTTGAAGGTTGAGGGTTGATCGGCAGTGGAATCCTTGGCGGATCCCGCACCTGAAACAAGTTGTGAGCCCACCGTGAACGCGCCGATCGCGACCAGCGCGAAGAGAGTCGGCAGGATCAGGTTGTATGAGATGGTCGGAACGATGCCGAGCAACTTCACGGGCGTGCCCACCAGCACGAAGCCGTAGTAATAATAATTGATGTAGCCGCCTGCGAACCATGGATCGTAAGGCGGGAAGGAAGTGCTCTTCAATACGGCGTTGAAGTATGAAAAGTCCATCGGCCGCTCGCCGCCTTTGGCCGGATGCCACAGATCCGGATTACCAAAGCGGATCAAGAGATCGAACACGAAGAAGGCCAGGAACAGGGTCTCGATCAAGAGGAACAGCCGACGGTTCGAGTTCCACTCCGCCCGCAATTGCTCGCGCTGCGCCCAGCCGGCAGCCACGCCGGCCAACAGGATCAAGCCAAAGACCAGCGCGATCGTCAAGCGCGTGTACGGCAGCCCAAGCGAACCGGCCAGCCAGGCCAAATATGCCAGGAGCACCAGGCCGGCCACCCGGCTCAGCGAGTATGCGAATTGACCAAAACCGGACAGCGCCCAACGAGTGAGCGGATACGCCGCCACACCTAGCGCGAAGATAAATGCGTACCAGAGCAGCAGTCCCAGCACCGGATATTTGTTTTGCAGCCAGTCGTAGCTGAATAATTCGGACCACGTGCCCCCGGCGCGCTGCTGCGCGAGGCGGTCGGGGGGCAGCATCAAGTCCTTATATTTGCTGGCCTGCCCGGGCGTGAGATACACTACACCGGTGAGGTCGGCCGCGCTCAGCAGCGCCTGGACGCGGCGGCCATCGTAATCCGCGCGCTTCTGGAAGATCAAGACCTTCGGATGATCGTAAACCGTGAACGCTTCCTCGGCGAACTGGTCGTTGACCGACCATGCGGGCAATCCAGGGATCTCAAGCGTCGGAAAGGATTCGAACACCCGGACGAGATCGTAGCCCAGGCGCCCTTCGAACTGACCGGGCTTCGCGACGTTGTAGCACCAGATGACATCCTTGTCCGCCGGACATCCGATCAGCAGGCGATAGTACTGCGTGCCGAGCGGATAACGCTCGGGCACACGCGGGATGGTCGCCCATTGCCGATTCGAAGTAATAAAGATGTAATCGCCCTGCCCGAGCGTTGTGACGAAGCGGGACAGTTTGTCGGGTGTCTCATCCCAATACATTTCCAGATTGAGGCCGCCGTTGTACAGGCCGCCGAAGCCGTCGAAACCGGCCGTGCGCAGAGGCAGGCCATCGTCCCAGGAGGATTCATTGATGGGGGCGGCGCCGGCAAAAGTGAGCGCGCCGCCGACCTCGCCGTGCGCGGTGACCGTCAGGCGCATGAAGTATGTCTGTTGCTCGATGAGCTGCGCAGGCTGATCGAAGGTCAGCGTATAAGCGCGGCCGCGGCCGTCCGCCGCGGGCAGGAAATCGGACGTGATCGAGCCAGTGGCCAGCGCTTGCTCAGGCGGCGAGTCCGGCAGGGGCACGACGACCAGCTCCAGGGTCAGGGCCGAGTCGCCGACTTTCAGAACATGCGGGAAATAAACCGCGTTCAGGTCACCGGTGGCACGGGCAATGAAAGACGTGATGTACGGCGTGCCGGTCTGCACCGAACCGTCGTATGCAAACGGCAGCGGCTGCTGAAGCGGACCGGCCGCCGTGTCCGTTTCAAGATTGATCGGACCCGGCAGATTATCATAAATCCAATCCGTCGCGGCCACGCGCGTGTGCGGACGCGTGTAGATTCGGGTGAACGCGTAGGCCCAGGCGAAAGTTGTAATCAGTACAAGTGCAGCCAGAGCATAAGCCAGACGTTTGAACGTTTGAACGTTTGAACGGGCGAGTTCAAAGATCAACCAGGCCGCCATCAGGCATAACAGCGGATAGATCGGGAGCTGATAGCGCATCGTGGGATTGAAGGCCATCGACTGCCACAGAAAGTACAGCGCCGTCCATCCCCAAAGAAGCGCGTGTTTCCACTCGCCGCGCAGCACGCGCCAGCCCATCCACACGAATCCGGCCCATGCCAGGATCGCGAGCGGAATGCCCAGGCCCCAGTGCGTCAGGTTTTCGAACGAATACAGATGGGAACGACGCGCCCATTGCAGCGCGAACGGCACATCCGCCTCGCCGCTGGATTGCCCCTGCAGCTCGCGAATGTTCTGCAACCAGGCCGGATTGAGGCCGATGCCAATGAATGCGTAGGGCTGAAAGATGCGGAAGGCCAGCAGAGCAGCCAGGCCGCCGACGAACATGTAAATGAGGATGGGAGTCCAGTGGTCGGTTGGCAGTTGCTGGTTGGTAGTTGTCGGTTGACGGCTTTTTAGATAACGAATGAGGAACGCGGCCGGCAGCAACACGGCCATCGGCGCGGCGTTTAACTTGGACGCCACCGCCATGCCCAGGGCCAGTCCAAAGCCGGCGCTCAGCCACAACAACGGATCGCGCAAGAACTGCCAGACTCGATCGTCGAAAGTCATAAATCGATCTTCGACCGCCGCATCTTCATCTGTGCCAGCCGCAGGACTCGCAACGCGCGTGTCGATGATCAACACCGCAAACAGGACTGCGAGGATCGAGAAGAAGTTGGCCGGGTTATCCACCGTGAAGAAATGGGACTGCTGGATCTGCATGACGGTCAGCGCCGAGAACGCTGCGGCCAGCAAGCCCACCTTGCGACCGTACAGCCGCACCGCGATCACGTACAACAGCAGGATCACGCCCAGGTCCGCGATCGTCGAGAGCTGCCGCCCCACCAGGTGGACCTGATCGTAGCCCACCTGTCCCAGCCACTGCGCGATGTAGCGCGTGACGATCAAAGGCAGTGTACCGTACACGAAGAAACCGTAGCCGACGTTGTGCGGATTGAGGGGCGACGTGGCCGTATCGAAATACTGCGGCAGCGAGCGGGCGGGCTGCATCGCGCTCTCGACCATCGTGAGAAATCGTTCGTCGGGATGCAGATGCTGGTTCTGGTCCCAATTCAATCCAAGCACGCGGAAGTAAGCTGCCATCAGCAGCACCGCGATCAAGAGCAGGTCATAGATCCAGGCGCGTTTCGCGGTCACGGGGCTGCCTGCGATTCGACAAAGTAGATCGAAAAGTCCCGCCCTGGCACCGCCGCGCTAAAGCGCGTGAGCACGCCATTCGGATAGAGATCCATGAGGGCTTGCAGAGTCTCCACGTCGTCCGGCCAGAACATGAATAACTTCGGATACGGCGCGCTGAGCGTGCCCGGCAGATTCTCGCGGAAGACCGCGAAGTCGCGATTGGGGATGCCCGCCCACACACCCGGCAGCCGCGTATCGGCCCAGTATGGGAACGGCACGATCCAGACCGTGTCCGTCTCACCATATGTGCTGCGGAAGTCGCTGATCACCTTGCCCATATCGGAGGTGTTGTAGGCCTGGGCGCGGTATTGTGTATCGAACTGACGGAAGACCAGGTCATAGTTCTGATAGGCGGCGGCGGCCAGCAGCACGCCGGTCAGGCCCCACGCCAGGGACGTGCGCATCTTCCCGGACGAAGGAGCGGGTCCTGTTAAACCGGCCAGTACGCCGTCGAGGGCGAGCGCTGCGATGAGGAAGGCCGGCACGGTTGCCCCGCCGGC
>DASXQN010000051.1:0-2830 GCA_036507155.1 Anaerolineales bacterium | reverse complement strand
CGCCTTGCATTCTGTCAATCCTGCGTAACAAAGATCTTGCTGGTGATATTCAACCCCAGCACGGAGGTCCTCTGGCCAACTTTGGTGGTCAGGTTTTCGTCCAGCGGCGAGTAGTCCCTGACTCTCACCTGTGCGCCGGGCACGAGACCCAGTTCTTGCAGATGGCGCAGAAACGCCGGGTTTTCGCCGACGACGCGTACGATCACCGCTTTTTGAGGCGGGCGCAGCGCGGATAGCGGCCGCGTATCATCGTCCGGGAGTTCCAGCTCCGCCGAGGGGATCGGATCCCCGTGTGGATCGCGGTCCGGATCTCCCAGCGCGGCCGCGATGCGCGCCTCGAAATCCTCGGAGATCACGTGCTCAAGTTTGTCGGCTTCCGTGTGAACCTCATCCCATGAGTAGCCCAGCGACTTAACCAGATAGGTTTCCAGAAGCCGGTGATGCCGAATCACTTCCAGTGCGGCGCGCTCGCCCGCGGCTGTCAACCTCGCACCTTGATGCTTTCGATAAACGATCAGCGGCGGCTTGGCAGCGGCCAGGCGCTGGACCATGCCGGTTGCAGACGCCGGTGTGACGTTCATGCGAGCAGCCAGGTCATTCGTGCTGGCCGCCTGACCGTCGGCGCTTAGCTGGTAGATCTGTTTGAGATAATCTTGAATGGATTGCGTAAGAACTTCAGGCATTGCATTGATCCTATTTGATGAGCAGGCCCGTGACCCACAAGAGCAGCATGCCAGCGACCACGCCCGAGAACACAGTCAGGGGCATGGCTTCCTTGGCGGTATCGCGTTGGATGAGCTTCGTGATCTCATAAACCACCTCGAAAATCGCACCGGTGCCGATCGCGAAAAACAGCACTGCCAGCGTTGCCGAGGGTGCCAATCCGCCGATCCAGGCGCCGACGATCGCCGGCCCGCCGCCGATCAACCCCATGAGAGCCAGCGCTCTGATCCCGGGCCGATCCCGCAGGACAGGCGCAATGATGCCGAGGCCCTCGGTGATGTTCTGAATGATGAAGCCGACCACCAGGAACGCTCCCAGGGCGAGTTCGCCGACATTATAGGCGGCGCCGATCGCCAGCCCTTCGCCGAGGTTGTGCAGCCCGATGCCGGTCGCGATCATGAAGGCCAGCGCCAGACGCTGCGAGGCCTCGTCACGGCCGATCGAGACCTGCCGGCGCGAGATCGCGTCCAGCAGGAGAAAAGTGCTCACGGCGCCGATGCCCACCAGCCCCACGCCCTGAAACGGACCTGGCACCTGCGCCGCTTGCTCAAGCGCCTCAACGATCGTGTCGATGCCCAGGAATACCAGCAGTCCTGCAGTGATCGCCATCAGGAAGATGATCCAGCGCCGACTGAGGCGTCGCAACGCGGGGAACCAGAAGATTCCGAGAAAGACTGGGATCACGCCGACGTACAATCCGATCAGTGTAAAACCGATCAGCGTCGCACCGTCCGGTTTCGACGTCGGCAGGGCCAGCGGGATATCCACGGAGAAGGGGATGGCGTTGCTCGTAAAGATGGTGATGCCATACGCTTCGTTTTCGATCCAGCCGTAATTGAGGTGGATGACCGCCTGGCCGAGGCGGGGGATCGTCGCGTCAGGCGTGACCGTGTGCGGCCAGACGGCTTCATTGATGATCACCTGGGCGATAGTCACTTCCTCGGGGCCGGCATTGCGCACATAAATGTCGATCTTGTCCCGCTCGAGCACATATCGCTCGATGTGTAGGTCCTCTACGGGTCCGCGCGCAGGGAGGTGCATTCCACCGTTGGTAAGCAGAAAGAGAGCGATCACGCCTGCCAGCAGCACGATCGGTAGGAGAAAGAGCGCAAGCGTTCCGAGGCGGGAGCCCCCGGCCTGAGGTGTCGTTTTAGGGGATGATTTCTTTGCCATGTTGGGCCTCAACGCTTCAGTCCATGACTTCGAACATGCCGTTCCAGCCGAGCTCCGCGAACTCGGTCACATGGGCGTGGAACATGTACATGCCGGGGTATTTGTAGCTGAACTCCAGGATGCCGCGTTGTGCCTGGCCCTGGATGACCGTGTCAGTAAATTCCGAGGGCGTCAAGCTGGTGCCGGTCGGATAGTAGTGGAAGAAGTTCGCGTGCAAATGGAACGAATTGATCAGGTCGAACTCCAGGATGTTCACCAGATAGATCCGAACCGTCTCTCCGACGCGGATCTGGATCGGGTGGTTCTGAAAGTGGAAGGGGATGCCGTTGACCGCATAAAAATCGTTGGCGTCGTCGAAGTCCACGTCGAGCCCGCTCATCACCATGACCATTTCACGGTCGACGCGGGGCCGGCGCTCCTTCGGATCCACGATAAATGCACCATACAGGCCCTTGGCAATATGGCGGGCGAGCGGGAACGAGTGGCAGTGATACAGATGCAGGCCGAAGGGGTCGGCGTCGAACTCGTAAACGAACTCATCGCCCGGAGCCACGTGCCCGCCTGGACCTGTGCCCGGTACGCCGTCCATGATTCCGGGATGGAAACCGTGAAAATGCATCGTGTGGGGATGATTGCTGCCGTTGAAGAACTTGATGCGGATGCGGTCCCCCTCAGTGCAACGGATCGTCGGTCCGGGGATCCTGCCGTTGTAGGTCCAGGCGGGGAACATGATGCCCGGAACCACCTCGATCTCCTTGTTGATCACCACGAACTCATACTCGCGCAAACGCTGTCCACCAGGAAGTGTGGACACCTTGCCGTAGTCGAAATCGCCCAGCACATCGCTTGGATTGAAGCCGTTCTTTGCGTGATCGACCTCGCCCGTGCCCGGCCCTTCGTGGTCCCCGTGGCCCATCTGCATGCCGGCCGGATG